>NZ_JAUBTK010000038.1:0-67023 GCF_036702455.1 Microcoleus sp. D2_18a_D3 | reverse complement strand
TATTTTGGCGAACCTTAGCAATGATGTTAGAGTCTAGAATACATAGATAATGTTTTTTGTCAATGCGTAAGTCCTATTTTCTTGTTTTTTAGACAAGGAGGCATGAGGACTTTCGCAGGGCGGTTTCATTTTCTTGTAGGGGCAAACCCCCCGTGGTTGCCCCGATGCCTGAAATTCCCCTGAAATCATCTGTGGCTGGGGGCGGGCACGGGGGCACCGCCCCTACAAAATCCTGGTTTTCCGTAGGGGCAATCCCCCCGTGGTTGCCCCGAAACAGCCCTGATTACTTTCGTCCTCACTACCAACAATATATTTAAGCAAATCCATCTAACTTTTGATAGCTTCTAAAGTTTTGAGTGCTTCTGCAACGTGTGCTTTAAAGTCTAACATGGAGTCAAAAATATGCTTGACAATGCCTTCTTTGTCAATGACATAAGTTACTCTACCGGGCATAATCCACAGGGTAGCTGGAACTCCGTATAATTGCCGCACTTTGTTGCCAGTATCGCTCAGCAGTGTAAAGGGTAGCTGATATTTTGCCGAAAATTGCTGGTGCGATTGTTGCGAATCTTCGCTAATTCCTATAACTTCTGCACCTGCGTCTTTGAAGACTTCGTAACTATCTCGAAAAGCGCAAGCTTGGGTTGTGCATCCGGGTGTGTCGTCTTTGGGGTAAAAGTAGACTATGACGTTTTTTTTACCTTTAAAATCTTTGAGGCTGACTGATGTGCCAGTTTGAGATGGTAAGGTAAAATCGGGTGCGGTGTCTCCTACTTTGACGGTCATGTTTTTTTTAACTTAGTAGAGCTGTTTGCGTGAAAATTTAACTTTTGTTATTGTACTGTCTTTTGTGACGAATAGTTCGTAGGTGCGATCGCCCAATTCGACAGCCTCCGATTTTTGCTTTCTCGCACTGCTAAAAAAACCCCTTTTTACACAATCTGGATGCAGCCGACGATTCACAGTTACGCGGATTAATTCGAGAGGCTTTTTTGAACCGCACATGAACGCTGATTAACGCAGATTGTTATTGAAAAGTGGAGGGGCAGCGCTGAATCGTTACCACAAAGTTAGTTGTTATCGGCCTTTAGTTAAATTTTTTAATTCCCGCCAGATTGGAGGAATTTGGCCGGAGTGTGTGCGTGGCTGGGTGAGGATTCCTTGAGTGGGACTGAACAGCAATGATAACACAAAGAATCCCGATGCAACTAAAACTATTGCTGGCCCGGATGGCAAGTTATAAAAGTAGCTGAGATACATTCCGCTAATGCTGGAAATAACTCCGATTATTGCGCCTAAAATCATGACTTGGTGGAGGCGAGTGACTAGGAGATAGGCGGTACTTGCAGGTGTAATTAATAGGGACAAGACTAGCACTACGCCAACGGCTTTGAGGCTGGCAACTATTGTGAGGGCGATTAGTACCATCAATCCAAAGTTGAGCAGGTTTACTGGCAAACCTGTGGCTTGTGCTCCTAATGGATCGAATGTGTAGAATAGCAGTTCTTTGTAAAAGACTACTACAACTAATAAGACTACGGCGACTATGACGGCTGTGTCGATCGCATCTTCGACAGTAACGCCGAGGATGTTGCCGAAAAGAAAGTGGTTGAGGTCGATTTTGTTGTCTTTTTGGACGATCGTAATTAGGGTGATGCCGAGGGCGAAGAAGGCTGAAAATACGATGCCCATTGCCGCGTCTTCTTTGATTGTCGATCGAGCTTTGATCCAAGCTATGATTACTGTACTCAAAACTCCGGCAATGAACGCGCCGATAAAGATATTTGCTCCGAGGATAAATGCGATCGCCAATCCGGGCAAAACCGAGTGGCTGATGGCGTCTCCAAGCAAGGCCAGCCGCTGTACCATTAGGTAGCTGCCGACGATCGCGCAGACGATGCCGACGAGAATGGCAATTATGAGCGATCGCTGCATGAATCCGTACTGCAACGGCTCAATTAAGGTTTGTAGCATAAAATTATAACATCACAGTTAACTAATGACTAACAACCAAAGCAACCGGGTTTAATGGGAGATCGATCGTTGTCAAACCCAATATTACCCAAGAAACTGAGTTCAACACCGTAACTCGTAGATTAATGACTGTTAGCTAATTAAGCGGCTTGTCCGGCAAAAAACATTACTTGTCCGCCGTAGGCGCGGTAAAGGTTTTCTTGGGTTAGCACTTCTTGGCGGGAACCAGCGGCAATCAATTCTGTATTCAGCAAAATTAAATCGTCAAAATTGGTAATTGATTCGCCTAAGTCGTGGTTGACTACTAAGACGATTTTCCCGGCATTTGCTAGCTGGTGGAAGATGTCGAAAATGATATTTTGAGTTTTTTGGTCAACGCCGACAAACGGCTCGTCAAAGCAGAAAATAGCGGCTTCTTGGGCTAATGCTCTCGCTAGAAATACTCGCTGTTGCTGTCCGCCGGAAAGTTGTCCGATCGGTCTGTCTTTGTAAGCAGTCATGCCTACTCTTTCTAAGGCATCGGCAGCGGTGCGGCGGCTAGCTGCCGAAAAGCGGCGAAACCATCCGGCTTTTCTGACTCTTCCCATCATCACGACATCCCAAACGGTGGCGGGGTAGTTCCAGTCAATTTGCGATCGCTGGGGCACGTAGGCTACTGTTTCGAGTCGATCGGCGATCGCTTCTTCGCCCCAAGTAACAGTGCCGCGAGCTGCCGGAATTAAGCCCAACATTGCTTTGATCAGGGTGCTTTTGCCGGCACCGTTGGGCCCAATAATACCCGTCAGCCTTCCCGGTTTGACGGAAAGACTGATATCTTTAAGTGCCTCTACCGTGCGGTAGTTTACTGCTAAGTGCTTAACAGTGATAATTTCAGTGTCGGTAGCGCTGTCTTTGAGGTGGCAAACCATTTTAGACCAAGGATTCTCGTTGGGGAAGGCGGCGGTATTCATTGCGGTGACTCTATCTCCTTTTTATTAAGTTTACTGTAAAAATGAAAAGAATATGAAATCATCGGTAAATAGGAATAATCGGGAACGCACCAGAGGTAGATAATGCGACAGTCCAAGCTGGAAACCCCTCAAACCATAGGTTTTGTGGCGAAAATCTCAAGTAGGTTAAAGCTTATATCTTCCACCATTCTCAACGATCGCGATCGGGGCGGGCTATTCGCCCATCACACCAGAATATTGAATCATGGTGAAACAGGCATCTTGCCTGTGGTGGAGAAGAGTGCAAAAGGTGAGTTAAAACCAACGACAATTGTGAAGCAATCCTATCAAGGGGAGTTTAGCGGCGAGTCGGGGATTGAAACCGCCCGCCCTGGATTGGACAAGTCCAAGGTATTTTGGATTAGAAGTATTGCCTGCGGTATTTTGACTGTGGGTTTATTTAGTTGCGCTCAAACTCAGGGCGATCGCCTCTCTCCAGAGGCAGATGCTAAACCCAAGGTAGTTGCTACCAGCACAATTATTGAGGATTTGACCGATCGAGTAGCGGGTGGCGAAGTTCAGCTAACAGGAATTTTGCAGCCGGGAACCGATCCTCACGTTTACGAACCGGTGCCAAAAGATTCTCAAGCTTTAGAAAAAGCTAACTTAATTTTGTATAACGGTTACAATTTGGAACCGGGATTAATTAGGATGATGAATGCCGCCGGAATTAAGGCGCGGAAATTAGCAGTGGGGGAAGTTGTCAAGCCTTTGCTACTGAATAAAGAAGGCAATACAGTACCCGATCCGCACGTTTGGGGAAATGTGGAAAATGTAGTTCAAATGGTGGAAGCGATTCGGGATGCGCTAATCGAACTGTCGCCGGAAGATAGGGAGAAGTTTACGCAGAATGCTGTGAAACTTACTGAAGAGTTAAAACGTTTGGATAGTTGGATCGAACAAGAGATTAAAACCATTCCAGAAAATCAGCGCAAATTAGTCACAACTCATGATGCTTTTCAATATTACAGCCGCATTTACGGATTGGGAATTGCTGACAGTTTGATCGGGATTAGTACGGAGGAACAGCCGAGCGCTCAAACGGTGCAAAAGTTAGTAGAATCGGTGAAAGCTGCGGGAGTTCCTGCTATTTTTGCCGAGACTACAATTAACCCGCAACTGATTAGAACAGTGGCGGAGGAAGCGGGGGTGAAATTGGCGGCGCAGCAACTTTATTCGGATTCGATTGGGGCGCCCGGAAGCGAGGGGGATTCTTATGTGAAAATGATGTCGGCTAATACTCGCACCATCGTCGAAGCTTTGGGGGGAAAATCCACGCCTTTTGAAGTTAGCAAGTAGCAAGTATGGTGCCCCGGAAGAGTTTTATTTTCTCTGCGGGGTGACAGCTAGCTGACGCAGCCTACAAGTTTCAGTAGGCTTGCATTGCATAAGTCTTTGATTGATGCAGAAACCGCAGATGTAAGGCAGATAAACACAGATTAACGCAGATTATTGAAGGAATTGAAAGCTTGGGAATGCAAGAGGTCTAGTTTATCTGTTTTGACAAAATTAAATTGAGCACGTTCAATTCGTTGGAACTTAAAAGATATTTATCTGTAAAAATTTTTTCTCTGCTTTGTTCTAAACTGTAGCTTCTAAACACGATAAATGGGAAGTCTCGATACTTGTGTCCGATCGGCATTACACTGTCTATGGGATAGATCGATCGCACATAAGCCGACAAAATATCCCGAAACCGCCTATCTTCCGGTTCTTCCAGTTGGCTGTCAGCAAAATACTCCTGCATCTCCTCCCCGCTGACAAAAGCAAACAGCGGTATGGCATAATAGCGATCGAACTGCTGACTCTGCTCTTCAAAATACTGAGTTTTCTCCACATCGCCGTTGAGAAATTGCAAAAGCTCGATCGCACCTCCTCTAATTGCCGATATTACATTCTCCGGGGACGAATCGCTATCCCTAATTAGACGCATTTTGTGCAGCAACTTCTTTTCTAGACATTCCTTAATTTCTCGATGAAGCCGTATCTGGTATGTTTCTACCAAAGTGCGATCGGCTAGAGGTACGATCAACAAACTACCGCAAACATGACCGAGTTCTAAATTATCATAGCTCAACAAACCATCCAGCGGATTACACTTCTCCAAAAACTTACGATTAAAATCATCCCGCATTTCCAGGTAAGAATCGCCCTTTTGACGAGACTTATCAGAATTTGTCAAAACAAACTCCCCGCGACCCAAAAGCTGTTCCAGACTCGTATAAACCTCCTTAAACAACATATTTCCTCGCTGGCTTTCGCTCTTTAACGTCTTAATTAGAGCAGCCATTTTGCTGCTAAAAGTATCCCCTACTGCGGAAACCGACTTTCCGCCAATCGGAATCATCAAAAACTTATCCCTACCTAAATAACCGTATCCCGAAATTCGCGTCATCACCGCAGTCTTGAGAATTAGCAGTAAATTCAACAAACTCAATTTGCTTTCTTGCAGGGAAAGTTCCGCATCATCAGCGTAATAAACTGCGGTATCAGATAGGTAAAAAACCAATTCTTTGTCTTCACCATCAAGGGTTTTACCGTTGTCATATTCTCCGCGTCCCCGATAAATCACCTGTATCACTTCCATCAGATTTTTCTCAATCTGGAAGTGAGCAATATCAACTAAAATATGCTTAGTTTTCGGGAAAGAAAGTCCACGACTTCCCGATGCAGTCATAAAGATTACTTTAGCTGTATTTTTGTATTTGTGTATTTTTTCTTTCTCCTCTTCTGAGATATTCGCGTGAATTTCCAGATAACCGGTGAAAGGCTCAAACTTTTCGCGACTATCTTTAATTTTTTCAATTAATTCTGCCAATCTTTGCTTGTTCTGAATGTATACTATAATTTGTTCCACACCGGGGATGGCTAATCGCTGATTGATATCCTCAATTATTTCAAATTGTACCCGCTTTACTAAATTACTATTCTGTTTTAAAGGCGCATTTTCACTGTATTTAACAGTTTCGACAAATACCTTATAAGTTATCTCTAAACTGCGCGCGGGGTAGGAATTCGCATTAATCACCTTTGCAGCTAGATTGTTAAAGTTAAAAGGAATGACTTGTAAAGGTTGAATTTCTTCCGAATCTTTCGCTAACTTTTTAAAATAGATTTTGTCCGGTTCCGGTGACGTGTTATCAAGGTGTTGTTTAATCACATCGCAGTCCACAATCGAAGCATCTGCGACAATAATTTTAGTATTAAAGCCGTGTTCTCGCTTGTGCAACTCATGTTTTTTGACAATCTTGGCAATTCCGGCTAAAAACTCAACGCCACCATCATCTCCCGTAATTTCATCTATCATAATGAAAATATGTTTGATGCGACTGGATATTTCTTGCATCTTAGCGGGAATGACCCGTTTGTCCCGTTTATTGTAAGTATCTTGAAAAATTTTCTCTAAATGCTCTAGGGTATTTTGTCGGTTTTCTTTCATCTTCACCGATTGAATAGAAACGGTAGCTACGATATTATTAGATACCTGGCAATTTATCAGCGCGTATATACCTTCGCAAATGCTCTTAAGCACTCCATTTCCTTTGGGATTAATGGGTTTAATTAATGTTTCTCCCTTTTTTTCAAGTTCTGATTGATGATATTCCGTCCTCCGAATTTCTGAATCATCCTTGAGGAAGCGAACAGTTTTTTTTGTCAAATCTTCGCGATATTTATTTGATGCGTACTTGACGGTACAGTGTCCTGAATTGCTTTTGATGATATCGGCGTTAGTGTTGATACAAAATAATCGATCGTTGCACAGCAAACCCGTATTTTTATCTTGGAATTTTTCGATAATATCCAAGTTTACTTGCTTGCGGGGACTGACGTAGAGGAATAAGAAACCGTCGTCGATATGGCTTTTGAGGAAATTGGCGATGGCAGTTGTTTTCCCAATTCCCGGATTACCCGTCAAAAAGATATAAGTTTCATCAGATTGCAGTGCTTTCACAATCAATTCAGCGTGAGCATTTCGCAAGTCTAATCCGCGAGAAATTTGCAAGTCATCTGCCAGTTTATCTGATATAATATCTATTGAATTAACAAAATCGTCTATCCGTTCTGTATGAGGTACAGGTTCAGTGACATTTTTTCCAATTCCTAACAGAGAATCAACAAACTTTCTGCCGTCTTTGAAACTGCGAGCCGCGTTGAGTTGAATAACCTTTAAAACTTCGGTGCGAGCATCGCTAATCTCTTTACCTTTCGCTTCATTCTGGTAAATTTGGGCACAAGTTGCTAATAAGTTAATTTTGTCCTGGCGTAGGGAAATAGCGCTAATATTGCGATCGCCATAACCAACCACATTAAACAAAACCTCAGAATCACTTGAAATTATACCTGTTTGTTGCAAAAATCCATAGAAGCTGTGAGCGTAGCTACCCGCCTGAATCAGCTTAGCACTTTCCTTATCCTTATACTTAAAAGCTGTAAAAAAGCGTTTTAAATCCTCCGAGAAATCCACACCTAAAGTGCTGGTATCCATCCGCAGATTAGAAAAAACACTTTTCGATCGCAAATAGCTAATTTCTCTGATCAAATATTTTCGGATCACCTCTATTTCATTGATATCCTCCGGCTTTGGAGCTAGCGTCGGAGAAAACACAGACAAATCAACGCAGAGAATTCTAAAATCATTTCCATACTGTAACAGCATCAGCGTATCAGCCTGCAAAAACTCACCCTTTTTCGAGTAGCGGCGGATGTACGAGTTAATCTCATCATCTGATAAACTAAGTTTGGCAGGTGTCAACTGAGACAATAACTCTTTAAACCCTTCTTTATCACTCTTGTTATAGGTTCTGATACTGTTAGCATCACTAAAACTGCACTGACAATACACAATTTCCAACCGCTGCAAATTCCAGCCAGTAGATTTGACGTACTCCCGAAAAAAATTCAACCCACCCAAAAAACCTTTTTGGACAAAGAACAAACTCCATTTTTCAACGATTTCAGCATCTAAACTAGCCAGCAGATTGGCTTCCCTGACGATTTCCGCCGTCATCTTTGGCAATTTGAGCCTCTGCAAATCCAGACGGTAGGAATCACCAAAATTGTGACTTAAATTTTCCCGCTGAATATATGCGAGAATCCCGATATTGAAGCCTACCTCAAACAGCCGCCCAAAATCTTCACTTATCATAATTGTGTACTTCCCTTAGTGACATTTAATACTTCTCTTACCTTATTCAAAAAAGCCAGCGAGTTAAACTCAGCATTCCCGCCTCCATGACTAAATACAGATAAAGTACCAACTGAATCATCGCCGATAATATGAGCGTAGGGATCGAGTTTCAAACTAATATGTTGACGGGCTTCATACCTAGAAAAGTGGAAGATGGTTAAATAGTGCAGTAAAGTATCTTTAATTTCACCATCGTACATCAAGCCTTGGCGAATATCTTGGTCATCCAGAATGCCTTCATATATATTCAACAGTGTCGAGTAAGAAATAACACCGTTGTAAAAGTTTTTTTGTCCCTGCTGATCTACTTTGATGCCATTAAACAGATTAAAAAACATCACAGCCTGTTGACTAGGATCTTTTGATAAACCTTCCAGTTCCATTGTATCCTGAATGTAGAAAGATTCTCCCTTGTGTTCTTTAGGACTGCGGACGTAATATTTATCAAAAAATACCGGATAAATCTTGATATCTTGCCGATCTCCTTTCAAAGTTTGGATGAGCTTTTTTGACATAAAAAACAATTGATCGTCTTCATCAGTCTGGGTAATGTGTAGTGTGCTTGTATAAGGTGCTTGTGCAATATACAGGAAATTGCGATATCCATATTTATATAGCTGGCTGACAGTATCTTCTAGAATAGATGGCTGACTGTAAAGGTGTTGAACGCTGTAGTTTTCTGACAAAGTTTTTAGCATTCCGACTTGAATTGTATCCTCTGATAGGCGTTTAATTCCCGCAACTTCGCCTAACAAACAAGTTTTTCTCTGAAAGCGATCGCTATTACCTTTTCTTGCATCGCTTTCGCAACTTGATACGACAATAATTGCTAAATTGTCCAACTCTGGAGATAGTGGAACATTCCGAAATTTAAACTTTTTAGGCAATATTGAATACAGGGAACTCAAACCGTTGCGGATACTGTAACCATTTGGTTTTCCCTTGATGCGAAACCCTTGAGAAGTCGATCGGTATTTTTCACTAAAAAGATGAGACAATGTTTTGGAAATGTTAGCCATAAACTTTTCCGACGGAGAAGGGTTATTGTGGTCGCCTTCGTGAAGTCTCACCATCGGAATAAACAAATTCTTTTTCGCTTTATTCAACAATATTTCTAGGCTAATATAAGACAGTAGCGAAACAGCAAATTTGTAAACAAAAGCTGCATCCGATTTCAAACCGTCCTTGCTGTCTAAACGTTTATTGTTATAACGAAACAACAGCAACTTATACTGTTCGCAAAAACTGCTGCTATATACACTCATCATAGTTTGTGGAACCCACATTACAGGCAAAGCATCGATGCCGTTAATGTTATATTCTATGCTGAAATTTTGGAATTCATCAGTAGGGAAATAGCGGACATCTTCGATTGTCATAGTGACTGGTAGCTGACAGATAGCTGTTTCGTTGATGCTAGATTGTTCGACGGCGATATACTGAAGTGATTCTTTGGGATTTCGTTGCAGGACATCATTAAAAAATCGACCAGTAGTTAAAGTATTATCGATGTCTTCTAAAATACCTCTTTTGACGCTGATATGTCGCGGTTCTGTGCGACTTGGCAAAATTGTCTGCCTATCTATAAAGTTTTTTAATAATTGCTTGAGATGGTTTATTTTAACTTCAATATTATATTCATACAGCCCTCTTTTGAGACCTCTAAATATCGCCTTTTTCTTTTCTTCATCCGAACCTCGCAGTACAGAAATGACTGATTCAAACCTTTGTTTCGGATCGTAAGTTAGTTCAGAATCAGGGTTATAATCCGGTGCTAAAGGATTGCTGTGAGAAGCAAATACAAAATAGTACAGTAATGCTATTTTCAATACTTTGCGAATGAATGTTTCGCTAGTGTAACTATCCGCTAATTCTGCTTTGTGTTCATCGCTTTCAGGATTGAGCAAATTCAGGTTATAATCAAATACAGGTTCACCGCCGCGGGATTGAACTTCGTTACCAAATTTTAGTTTTAAACCGAAAATATATTTACGTTCGCTCAGAGGGGTGTCTGTGGTTTCTCCTAAATAACCTGCTACAATCGGAATGATGGGAAGCGCATCTAAAACTTCTGCTCTCGAAAACATATCTTGATAATTAACTGAGACACCGGCATAATTGACATTATAATATCCATCTTCTCTAGTGCCATCGCCAATGTATGCTTCGAGCAACCTAATCCGCCGGATCAAGTCTTCTAAGTAGATGATACCAACACTATCTGTGCTGTTAGTGCGGATGTGTTCTAGCAGGTACTCCAAGTAGGTAATTTTAGCTTCTTTTTTGAGCTTCCCTAGAGTTTCTTTGTCTACAAGTTTGAGCAATTTGTGGAAATCAGAATTTTTATCTTTAACCATCTCATCAAGACGATGATGCAGTTCTTGTTTATCACTTTCAGTGTCAGCATTTTCATTAATGTAATTCTCTAAACCCTCCTTCAGTTGTTGCTGAAAGATGTCTGAATCTCGCACAGCAATCGTCAATTTATGCAGCTTCAAAATTGCCAATGTCCCAACAGTATTGGGGCGGTGCAATGTTAGCTTCTTTTTTGCTAAGGTAGGAGAGGATTTGGCAAAATCGTATTTAAAACCTAAGTCGGTACCATTTCCCTGAAAACACTGTGATTCTAGTGGCTCAATTAAGCTACCTACGAAATTTTCAATAGCATCATTCCCTCCCACAACAGATGCTAAATGTTGTCGCAAATGTTCTCTAATTTGTCTAATTTGACTGCCAAATCGAGTTTCAACTTCCGCCGGAAAATTGACTGTAGCAGAATGTGCTTGACGTTCACAAGAACCCAAAGGCGGCAACACCTGCGAAGTGGCTATTTGAGCTGCTACCGCATCAATATCTATTAACAAACGACGGGAATCGCCCGAAACGCTAAACGGATTGTTTCCCTGCAAAACTTCTAAAATCTTGGCCAGCAAATCGCCATAGTCAACTGGAACTAAATCGCTGTTACCCAATGTTAAGCTGTTCACCCTGTTAACCCCTTCAAAAAGCTTGAATCCACTCTTTCACGTCGTACTCAGTCCAAACCCCATTTACCCAATAAGGATCGCCTTCCACCAATTGTCGCACCTGCGCCTCATCTTCAGCTTCGTAAATTGCAAAAACTTTTGTTAAATCTTTCGTTGGCCCGATCGTACTTAACACACCCGATTCTTTTTGTTTGGCAAGTCCGGCCAAATGAGCGTCTCGAAAGGGAGCGCGTTTTTCTAGAACGTCTTCGCAGTAACTTCCCCACATTACATATTTGGTCACGGTTTTGAGCCTTGGATGAATTTGTTTAAAAGTTATTGTACAATAAGAGTAGCAGGATTTAACAAAAGTTTTTAAGATAAAATTAGTGAACCGCAGAGGGCGCAGAGGTCGCTGAGGAAGAGAGGGGAAGAAGAGAGAGGTTTGTTAGAGAGAAGGAGGTTACTATGACTTTATTAGATATTCGGCTGCTGACTGTTCATGAATATGACCGGATGACGGAAATTGGTATTTTTGACGAAGATGAACGGGTGGAATTACTAGCAGGACAGATAGTAAATAGGGCAGCAAAGGGAACAGCTCACGGTGCGGCGATTGCGCGCACGAAGATATTACTGAATAACCGTTTAGGAGAGCGGGTTGTGGTGCGGCTGCAAGACCCGGTTCGGATGAATAATTACTCGCAACCTGAACCGGATATTTCTGTAGTTATACCAGATCCACTTTACTATGAAGACCACCATCCAATTCCTTCAGAAATTTATCTGATTATTGAAGTTGCGGATACTACGCTGAGAACGGATTGCGGGATTAAAGCGAAAATTTATGCTGAGTCGGGAATTACTGATTATTGGGTTTTGGATGTGAATAATCGGCAACTCCACGTTTTTCGAGAACCGAGTCAGAATGGTTATCAAAGTCGGGTGATTCTTGCGGATGGTGATAGTATTTCTCTTTTGCGGTTTCCTGATTGTTCTTTTTTTGTGCGGGAGATGTTGCGGCCGTTAACTTATTAACTTGTTCAACAAATTTAGGACTCGCTTGGCCGCAGAAACCAGGTTTCTCTGTTAATAGTTGGTTGATGGCGGTACATCTTGGAAGAAACCCGGTTTCTTAGTCTTTGCGTGTAAGAAGTCGAGAGAGGGCCGGCACTTTTAGCACCGCCCCTACAATTAGCTTCTTAGGCTGACGCCGAATTTTTCAACTAGGACATCGCGGACTTTTTGTTGGGCTGGTTCGACATCGGTTTCGCTCAAAGTTCGATCGCCCGCGCGGTAAACTAACCGAAAAGCCAAACTCCGCTGTCCCGCCGGCACGTTGTCGCCCCGATATTCGTCGAACAGTTCCACCGAATCCAGCAAACTACCCGCCGCCTTTTTCATCGCACTCTGCATATCTACAACCGGAACTTCAACCGGTGCGAAAAATGCAATGTCTCTGTCAGAAGCGGGGAAACTCGAATAACCAGCGAATTTGCGAGTTAAGTGGTTCGATCGCCCTAATTCACCCAACAGCACCGCTAAATCTAATTGAAACACGTAAACCTGCTCAGGCAAATCCTTTTCTTGCTGCAATTGCGGGTGCAACTGTCCGAAAACTCCTAAATGTTTCCCGTTTAACGATAACGCAGCGGTGCGGCCCGGATGCAAGCGTGTATTTGAGGAATCGCTTTGATATTCCACCGACAAACCCAACTCCTGAAACGCGCTTTCCAAGATACCTTTTGCCTCAAACCAACTCAAAGGTCGATCGCGCCCTCCCTGCTGCCATTTCCACACAGTCGGATCGCCGCCGATAATCCCCGCCACTGCATCGGCTTCCTTCATTGCATCCCCATCTTTCCAGAAAATGCGGCCGACTTCAAAACCGTTTAGCGCCCCATTTCCCTGTTCCAAATTGTACTGGAAAGCATCAATCAAACCCGACAGCATTTCTGTCCGCAAAGCCGAATACTCCACAAACAGCGGATTCGCCAGTACAACCTGATTGTCTCCCTCAGTTTTCACCAAAGAATAGTGCATCAACTCCGTCAACCCGGCCGCCCGAAAAGCCGATCGCACATTCCGAATTGCTGCGTATTCCGGCGACAGATAACCGGGTTCCGTTTTGCTGGGCAAAGTATCGCAGAAATTGTCATAACCGTGGAGTCTGGCAACTTCTTCAATTAAATCGATTTCCCTTTCTAAATCCCGGTAACGGTAAGGAGGCACAGTCACATTCCAAACCCGCTCTTTTTCCGTTGGAACAACTTCGCATCCCAAAGCTGTCAGAATATTTTTTACCTCTTCCGGTTCCAGATATTTAGAACCGCCCGTTTCTCCTCTTTTCAACTGCCCTAAAACCAGATTTACTCGGTCTAAACGCAATTCGAGCGATCGCGAAAAACTCAAATCCTCGCCCGAACTCGCCGTTTTCTGCACCGTCGCAGTGCCTCCAGCCAACTCCAAAATTAGGGATACAGCGCGGTTGCAGGCAGTGGTCAAAGCCGCCTGATTCACCCCCCGCTCGTAGCGGATAGATGCCTCGCTCCGCAAGCCTTGAGCGCGCGCAGAACGGCGAATCGTTGCCTGGTCAAAAATCGCGGCTTCCAAGACTAAATTTTGCGTTCCTGCGTGAACTTCCGTGTCTTCGCCACCCATTACCCCAGCCAAAGCTACAGGTTTGTCGCTAGCAGTAATTAACAGATTTTGAGCTTGCAAATTGCGGTTTTGTCCGTCCAAAGTTTTGAAGGACTCCCCTGTTTTGGCAAAGCGGACGCCGATGCTGATATCTTGAGTACCCGTGAAAGATTGCAGGCGATCGCGATCGAAAGCGTGCAGTGGCTGACCCCATTCCAATAAAATGTAATTAGTCACGTCAACCACATTATTGATCGGCCGCACTCCCGCCGCCTGCAACCGCTGCTGCAACCAAGCTGGAGAAGCAGCAATTTTCACACCTTCAATTGCCGTGCCGATGTAAATCGGGCATCCTTGCGGTTCCGATATTTCTACTGCCAAACCAGGACTTTCTTTGCCCTCAATCGCAACACCATTCGCTTCGGGAATTCTCAAACTTGCCCCAGTCAGCGCCGCCACTTCCCGCGCTACACCCACCATGCTCAAAGCGTCAGCACGGTTGGCAGTTGCTGTCAAGTCTAAAATCACATCGTCTAAACCCAAAAGTGGGCGAATATCGCTGCCCAATTCGGGATTTTCTAAGTCAAAAATGTGAATGCCGGCTGACTCTTTCGCCAGTCCCAATTCCGCCAGAGAGCAAATCATTCCTTCGGAAGGAACGCCCCGCAATTTAGCAGGTTTAATCTTTAAATCAATAGTCGGCAGAAAAGTTCCGACAACAGCGACAGGCACGTAAATGTCTGCCCTAGCGTTCGGTGCGCCGCAAACAATATTCAAAGCTTCTGAGGAGCCCACATCCACTTGACAAACTCTCAATTTGTCTGCATTCGGATGCTGTTCGCAGGCGATGATTTTGCCCAAAACTACACCGCTTGCCCAAGGGCGGCGGTCTTCGATTTCTTCAACTTCAAAGCCTGCCATTGTTAGGGTTTCGGCTAATTCTTCCGGGGAGATCGCCACATCCACCAATTCCTGCAGCCAGTTTAGAGAAATACGCATAATTTAGTCAGTAGTTAGTTGTCAGTGCTCTGTAGTTATTAGTCATTAGTCGGCGCCAATCGGCTACGATTTTTGAGTCCCAGAATTTATTGGGGAAAGCTTTTCATAGCATACTAATTTAAATTTGTCAATACTGTTAGGGTACACATCAGTAAAAACTAGGGACCTGCCCAAAGGTGGATGGCTACTAGGGATAAGTAGCATTCTCATTCCGATAATGAGGTATGCTAGAAACATCTAACAACGCAAAAAGCACCTAAGTTTAGAAAGACTTTACACAAAAAAGCACAACTTTAGCAAGTCTTTAAACTATCTTCAAGGATAATCAACGGAAAAAACTCACAGCAGCGAGATAATCAAAATAGGGAAAAGATATCGACCTAAAAGACTTAGGTGCAATTCCAATTCGCAATCGGACGCACGGCCAGCCGACAACTGATAGATTAGTATGTCTACCAGAAGCAGGAACAGGCAATTTGTGCAGTCGAGCGACGCTGACAAGATCAGAACCACATAGGCAAACTCAATCAATATGAGCTACTGCGTAAATCCGGGCTGTCCCCATCCTCAAAACCCTGCTGACTCTATTCTTCAGTGTCAGACTTGCGGTGCGCGGTTATTGCTGCGCGCTCGCTACCGAGTCATTGAACCGTTAGGACAAGGAGGTTTTGGAGCTACATTTCTGGCAAAAGACATCTCATTGCCCGGTCAACCGAGTTGCGTGGTCAAGCAACTGCGACCCAGTAGTTCGTCGCCGCGAGTTTTAGAAATGGCGCGGGAATTATTCAAGCGAGAGGCAAAAACCCTCGGCCAACTGGGCGACCACCCGCAAGTACCGAGGCTGCTAGACTATTTTGAAACGGAACAGCAATTTTACTTAGTTCAAGAGTATGTTAAAGGCTCGACTTTGAAACAAGAAGTCAAGCACTCAGGCCGTTTCAACGAATCGGATGTTAAAAATTTTCTATTAGAAATTCTGCCAGTAGTACAATATATCCACAGCCAAGGAGTAATTCACCGAGACATCAAACCGGCAAATATTATTCGCCGAGTTCAAGACGGGCACTTAGTTCTGATTGATTTCGGAGCGGTAAAAGACCAAGTTAGCCAAACAATATTATTAGACCCCGCCGACCAAAGCGCCAACACGAAATTTTCAGTCGGCACATTTAGTTTTGCTCCCCCGGAACAAATGGCGCTGCGGCCGATATTTGCCAGCGACATCTACGCGGTGGGGATGACTTGCTTGTACTTGCTGACAGGAAAATCACCCAAAGATTTAGATTTTGATGGAGTAACCGGCGAAATTGTTTGGCAGCCCCACGTTCAGGTGAGCCCAAATTTTGCGCGGATTCTAGAAAAAATGCTCAAGCCGATGGTTGGCCACCGCTTCCAATCAGCAGCAGATGTCCTCAGAGCTCTCTCTGGCGAATTTGAAGACCCAAGTCTTGTCGATGGCTTGGCAACTCAATTCAACGGCTCTTCTCGTGCAGTTGAAGAACCGACAATATTTAATGACGAGGGTTCTTCGTGGTCACGGCCTGAGAGCAAAATTAATCACGATTTACGATCGAACTACACCCGCACTGGTAGAACTTCCTTCGGCCAATCTGGGAACACAGGGATGCAACCCAGAGTTTCCCGGACTCTGGCTGAGTCCGGCAGAACTTTCGGAACGGTTGGACATTCTAGCGGCAATTTAGCAGCGTCAAAGGTATCGAAAGTTGCTCCTAAATGGGACACCAACAGCTTGCGAGCGGCATATTTTAAAGGCAAGCGCGATTTTGCTGACTGCGAACTGTCTGGCCTACAACTGCAAAAATTGCAGTTAGCGGGAAGTAATTTTTATCAGGCTAGGTTGGTGAAGGCAAATTTGCAAGGAGCGGATTTGTCGGGGGCTAATTTGGGTCACGCGCGGTTACTTCAGGCGAATTTGCGAGATGCGAATTTGACTGAGGCTTATTGCAGCACTGCTAATTTTGAGGGCGCGGATTTCCGAGGTGCTGACTTGACGGGGGCTTATTTGACTAAGGCGAATTTGCGGGGAGCAAATTTGTGCGGGGCGAATCTTACCAACGCTACAGTTTCTGAGGAACAACTGGCAATGGCAAAGACCAATTGGCTTACTGTTAAGCCGGATGGTAAGCGGAGTTTTGGATTTTAATAGAAGGAAGAAGGAAGAAGGAAGAAGGAAGAAGAAAAAATGCTCCCACTCTCCCACTCTCCCACTCTCCCTCTCTCCCCCTCTCCCACTCTCCCACTCCCCCAGTCAGGTGAGTCGTCAGGAGGAAGTTCGATCGCCCCAAAGCCGCCTAAATTAAAAACTAGGAATGGAGGATTCGATCGCACTCAACATGAAACTGCTCAACCGCCGCACTCGAACGCTTTTGTACACCGGCATCCTGGCGCTGGCCTACTTTGTTACCGGAAAACTCGCAGCGTCGATGCTGGGACTGGTGAAAGCAGAAGCCTCCCCCGTGTGGCCGCCCGCCGGTATTGCTCTAGCGGCACTGCTACTGCAAGGGCGACGGATGTGGCCGGGAATTGTCCTCGGTTCAGTGCTGTTAAACTCTACCGGCGGTGTACCGTCGGCTGTGATTGCCACATCTGCCTTTAGCGTCACCCTGCAAGCGCTGGCTGGAGAGGCTTTACTGACTTGGAGCGGATTTTCTACTAAACTCGATCGATTGCGAGATGTTCTGGCTTTAGTAGCGGGCGCTGTCATCGGGTCTACTTTCCTCGGCTCTATCCTCGGCAACTTGGGAACGTGCATTTTTGGTTGGGCTCAGTGGAGCAATTTCTCTGGCAACTGCTGGACTACGTGGCTCGGAGACGGCATGGGAATTTTGCTCGTGACGCCTGTGCTGCTGACTTTGAACCACGCCGTTAACAGTTTTAAATTTCCACTAAAACTGAGAGCTTTCACTATTCTCAATTACTTGTTTAGGAACAGGCAAGATGCCTGTTCCACAAGAGATGAATTTTCTTGTGAAACAGGCATCTTGCCTGTTCTTGATAATGGTGTAAGAGGTGAGAGACAATCTCGGATTATTTCAAGTTTAAAACCATTTTTTAAATGGCAAAATTCTCAATCACAAGTTACAAATTATCCCAGGAGATTTCCTGCACCTGAAAACCGCTATAATCTTCTATTTTTAATCATTAATTATTCAGAAATAGCGCTCTGGCTGACTCTCTTGCTGAGCGTGAGCTGGCTGTTTTTTTGCTCAAAAACACAAGCCGCGATCGCTCAGTATCCGCTGGAGTATCTGCCTTTTCCTCTGATCGTTTGGGCTGCCCTGCGGTTTCAACCGGCGGGAGCGATTTTTGCTTATTCGATCGTCTCTTACATCGCGATTTGGGGAGCAGTACAGGGAGGCGGCCCGTTTTTGGCCAAAAGCGATAATCTCAAACAGGCGGTTTTATTTTTACAAGCTTTTACCGGTACGATCGCCCTTGTGGCTCTGATGTTGGCCGCCGCCGTAGCAGAACGCCAGCAAGCGCTGGTGGAGGTGCGCCGCACGGCAGCCATGCTGCGCGATCGCGAAGCTAGTTTAGCCAACGCTCAGCGCATCGCTCACTTGGGAAATTGGGATTTAAATTGCGCCGCCCTCACAGCAACTGACAACTGCGAAGAATCCGCAGAACATCATATATCTAATATCGAATTGCGGTGGTCAAACGAACTTTACCGCCTCTTGGGTTTTGCTCCTGGAACTGTCAAACCGACACCAGAAGTTTTTTTGCAAGCTGTACATCCAGAAGACCGAGAATTGGTGGCGCGATCGCAGCGCCAAGCTATGTTGGAGCGCAAAGCCTATTGCATTAACTACCGAATTGTGCTGGCAGATGGCTCCGAACGCACTGTCTGCGAACAGTCGGCAATTGAGTCAGGGGCGATCGCCGCCACAGTCCAAGACGTTACCGAACGCCACCGCGCGGAAACCGCTTTGCGGGCGTCCTCCGATCGCGATCGCTTGCTCTCAGAAATCGCCCTGCGAATTCGCAACTCCCTCGACCTCGAAGAAATTCTCAACACTACTGTTGCCGAAGTCCGGCAATTTTTCAAGGCAGACCGCGCTTTCATCGGTATTGTGGAGGCGGACGGGGTAAATCTTCCTAGCCCGGTGTACGGTAAGGTTGTGGCCGAGTCTGTGGATGCCCAATGCCGTTCTCTTTTGGGGTGGGTACTCGCTGACGAGAATCATCTCGAAAGCCAGAAAACTTTTTATGCTAACAACCGCGTCCGATCTATCTCCGATTCTGCTAGCGTTCAACTCAGCGTTCCAATTGCCCAATTGTACAGCGACTATCAAATTCGCGCGACGTTAAATGTGCCGATCTTCCTGGGGGATGAATTGTTCGGGATCTTGGCCGTCAACCAGTGTTCGGGGCCCCGCCAGTGGCAGGAATTTGAAATTGATTTGTTGGAAAAACTCGCTACCCAAGTGGCGATCGCTCTACAGCAAGCCCAACTTTTGCAGCAGGTAAAAGCTCTCAATGCCAACTTGGAATCTCAAGTCGAGGAACGCACCCACCAACTACAGCAAAAAATGCACGAGTTGCAAGAAAGCAACCGCCTGAAAGACCTATTTTTGCACGCAGTTTCTCACAATCTCCGCACTCCAGTTATGGGAATGTTAATACTGCTGAAAAATTTGCTCAACAAATCGGCCTCTGATTCTCTACAAGATGTTCCGGTTTCTCGATCGATTTTGGAGCGGATCGTTCAGGGCAGCGAACACCAGTTGACTATGGTTAATTCCCTGCTCGACGCTCACGCTAGCGAGGTCAAAGGTATTGTTCTCAATACTGTACCGCTGCACTTACAGTCTTTAACTTCAGCAATTGTTGGCGATTTAGAACCGATGCTGGCCAAAAACCAAGCAACTTTGACTCAGGAAATACCGACGGATTTGCCGAGAGTCTATGGCGACAGCAAACACTTGCAGCGGGTGTTGGAAAATCTGTTGACTAATGCTATCAAACACAATCATCCGGGAGTCAATATCGCTTTTAAAGCCGAAGTAATAGAAGTTGAAAAAACGCTAAATTTTGAAGGAAACTCACAGGTTTTAACATCTCAAAATACTCAGCTCGCCCGCTGTATCGCTAACCGGATATCTTCTGGGGGCGATCGTCCTAGGATAGGCGAGACCACCCAGAAAAATCAGGAAACCCTGGCCAAATTTAACCTCGACTGCAGTGGCAAAATGCCTCGCTATCAGGGGCAAATTGCCAATATCGGCAGCAAATTGCCCGGAGTTACCGTAAAAATGGTTCGCTGTACTGTAACAGATAATGGAGTGGGAATCAGCGCCAAACAGCGGGAATCTCTGTTTGAACTTTACGTTCAAGACCCTAATAGCCGACAATTAACAGGGCTGGGTTTGGGATTGTACCTCTCCAAGCAAATTATCAAAGCTCACGGCGGGTCGATCGGCGTCGAAAGCACTCCCGGAGGTGGTTCGACTTTCTGGTTTTCGCTACCTGCTGTCAACTCGGACGATCGATCTTTGTCAATCTAAAATCTAAAATCTAAAATCTAAAATCTAAAATGGTATGAACTATTTGGGCAATGCAAAATCAGTTCAGGCATTAACGGTTTACGAGGTGTGGCGCGATCGCTTCCTCCGAGAGCGGCTGCGCCCTGCAGTCGGAATTGCAATCTTTTTTGCCTTCACAATAACGGTCTATTTTCTAGGCGAAAGATTCTTCGCTCGCCAGGAGTTTAAAAGTGTTTATTTGTACACGAGCGCTGCTGTAGAACTGGGTTTGTTGACCTGTTTTGTGTTGCAAAAAACCTCCTTCGGACAGCGCTATCCCGGTTTGCTATTTTTGGCTTTTTCGTGGTCGCTGACGGTGGTTGTACAGCTTGGGCTAGCTGTCGCACAAGCCGGGGAATTACCAATTTTTACCTGGAGTTTAGCGTTTCTGATCCAAGCTACGGTGATGCCCGTCCGCTGGCGTCTCCACCTGATTTCTCAACTCGGCGTTTTGTGTTGCCACGTCGGGATAAATTTGGTTTTAAATCTAAGTTTTGCTAAGTATACTCCTTTTAAGTTGACCGGGTTGTACTTATATTTGTTTTGGTTTTGTTTGATTTGCGACTTGTCTGTTTATTGGTACGAATGTCTGCAACGGAAAGAGTTTAGTACCAGGCGTGAGTTGGAATCTGCTTACCAGCAGTTGGAGGTGGCGGAAGCGAAGTACCGCAGCATTTTTGAGAATGCCGGCGAGGGAATTTTTCAAAGCACTCCCGACGGCCGCTACATTACTGCAAACCCAGCTTTAGCGCGGATTTACGGCTGCGATTCCCCGGAAGAAGTGACGGCAAAGTTTACGGATATTGAGCGGCAGTTGTACGTCGATCCGGCTCGCAGAAATGAGTTTTTGCGATCGATCGAGAAAAGCGGCACAGTATCGGATTTTGAATCTAAAATTTACCGTTCAGACGGCAGTATTGTCTGGATTTCTGAGAAGGCGCGGGCGGTACGGGACAGCAGCGGCGCTGTGCTTTATTATGAGGGTTTAATTGAGGATATCACGCAGCGCAAACAGGCACAAGAATCGCTGCGGCTGTTTATCCACGCTCTTTCTCACGACTTGCGAAACCCGGTAGCGGGAATGTTAATGGTGCTGAAAAATTGGCAGACGAAACCTGGGGATTCGATCGCAATTCCCCGTTCTGTTTTGGAGCGAATGATTCAAGGTAGCGAGCAGCAGTTGCGCTTGATAAATTCGCTGTTGGAAGTTCACGCCGGGGAATTGCGCGGTTTGGTTCTGCACTGCGAATCGGTTAACTTGAGGGCGATAGTTGAAGCTGCTGCAACCGATTTGGAGCCTTTAATGAATGAGGGTAAAGCTACTTTTAAAAATTTAGTGCCGGATGATTTGCCAGCCGTGAATGCTGACAAAACTCAGTTGTGGCGCGTGTTGTCGAATTTAATTGCTAATGCTTTGAAACACAATTTTCCGGGACTGAACTTAACAGTTTCGGCTCAAGTAATCAAGGCTGAAAAATTAACTATAAATCAAAGGAGAGCCAAACAAGACATCGACAAATTACCGATTACCAATCCACAATCCCCCATTACCAATCCCCAATCCCCAATCCCCAATCCCGGAAGTAGGATGATTTACTGTACCGTGGAAGATGACGGGGCGGGAATATTGCCGGAACAGTGCGAACATCTTTTTGACCTTTACGTTAGGGGTTATGAATCCCGACACTCCGTCGGTTTGGGTTTGGGTCTATATCTTTGTCGGCAAATTATTAATGCTCACGGCGGCCAAATAGGGGTAATTAGCACTCCCGGTGCTGGGGCAAGTTTTTGGTTTACTTTGCCGCTGGCTGAGAATTTTCGGTAATTTTTTGGTATTTTAAATTACATTTAATCTAGCAATCGTGTCATATATTAAGAACGTTCTTAATTGCGGAAACCCTTGCGAAATATGCTTCTGCCTTCTTCCTTCTTGCTGCGGCTATACTTGTGTTGTGCCGTCGCAGGTGCTTTTTGAGTGGTTCAAGCCAAATCAGTAGATCGGACTATTTCGAGCGGACTATTGATATTAACTTAAAACCGTGGTATATTTACCAAAATGTTTTCCAAGGAAAAATAAATTTCATATCTTCACATTTTCTTTAGAAACATCATTTAATCTAGAAAATCTCTAAAACTAGATAAAAAATATGCAATTTATGTTGGTCGAGCAAAGCTCAGAAAATACAGCTAAAGACGATGCAGCTAAATATAACGAGCGGTCGTTATCCACTTTAATTCGGACGCTCCGTCTTTCCCAAGGTTACTTTTCTTTCGTTTTAGTCAACTGCAACTCGCTGCCTTTGCGGCAGCAAATAGTCGATCGCCTGCAAGTAAATTGTCCCGTGAAACCGCGGCAACTGTTTTTGCCCAAATCGGCTACAACTCTCTACAGGACAATCGCAGCAGAAATAGACGGGGAACAGCCTCCAGCTTTAATGCTCCTCGGTTTGGAATCAGTAGAGACGATCGATAGATTGCTCGTTTCTACCAACCTATTATGCAGTGAATTCAGCAAAACATTTTCGTTTCCCCTCGTCTTTTGGGTGACTGATGATCTCCTGAGAAAAATCATTCGCACCGCCCCGGATTTATACAATCGGATGACGACAATTAGATTCATCAGTCCTTAGTAATCAGCCGATCGATTTTAGATTTTAGATTTTAGATTTTAGATTTTAGGTTCTTAACAGTCAACAGTCAACAGTCAACAGTCAACAGCCAACTGTCAACAGTCAACAGCCAACTGTCAACACTCATTAGTCAAGTGTTAAATTCCGCTTCCCAAATCAGGACTAATTCTCGCGCCGCCGCAGTTCCCTCCGCAGGAAAACTTGCCAAAAAGTCTTTATCAGCCCCCACGTCGTAAGGCCCTTCCTTAAACTCCAAAATCACAGTATCCGGTGTCAAAGCTACTAACGTGTGAATAGTGCCCTCTGGCAGTTCGACAGCGCGAGTCGGGCCGGCCGCGCTGACTCGCAACGATCGCAGGATTTGACCGTTTTCGTTCAAAATAACAATACCCACTTCTCCTTGAATCACTACGAAAAACTCAAAACCGTTAACTGCAGGCGGGCGCAGGTGTTGGTGAGGCCGGACATAAGTCCCCGGTTGCAGCACGTTGACAAACCGCTGCACTTTTTCAGACAAATCATGGAAATTGTAGTTTTGTCGCTGGCGGGGACTGCGGCGGGAGGAAGTGGCAACTTCGTCTAGCAATTCTTGCGTCAGCAATTTGATCGGAGGGGAGTGCACAACAGATATCCTGTATTTAATAGTTTGTGAACAAATGGGCTAGTCTGGGATCATCGTTATCAGCATCTCTTGACACATGGAAATCGCAACTCAGGTGCGTATCACTAAGGCAATGCGTTTGTCAAGTATCTTTAGAAAAAGTATTAGCCCGATCGCCCTTTTGACTATTCTAGTCTGCGCCAGTACCGTTTCTGCGACTGAACCGAGGGCGGCACTGTTGGTTCAGCAGCAATTCTCACAGCAGCAACTTAAAGAAGAAATTCGCGATCGAGTTCAAGAAGAAGTTGACATTGCTTTTGGGCGCACGGCGGTACTGCTGAACGGGCTGATATTTGCCCTAACTTTGTTTCCGACAGCAGCCGGAGTCGGGGTTTGGTTTCTGTTGAGTAAATTGTCCAAGCAGACAACAATTGCCCGCCAAGAAATTGAAAGTCTCCATTACGATACAATCTCTCAATTAAAACTATTAATTTCGGACGCTGAAAGTATCTTAGGCGAAATTCAACACCAAAGTCACGCGGCCGATGCAGAAACAGACTTGTTATTTCCCGACGCCCAAATTCAAGAATTTGCTCCGGTTAACTATGGCAATTACCAACAGCTATTGACGGCCAGCGACTATGCTAAACAGGGAGATGCTTGTTTCTTTGAAAACCGTTATCAAGATGCGATCGCGGCTTACGATCAGGCCCTGCAAATTCAGCCGGATTTAGCCGATACTTGGAATAACCGAGGAGTAGTGCTCACGAGAATGCAGCGGTATCCAGAGGCGATCGCGTCTTACGAACAAGCTACTACAATTCGTCCGAATTATCCCGATGCTTGGAACAATCGAGGCGTGGTATTGTTGGAGTTGCAGAAGTACCAGGAGGCGATCGACTGTTACGAACAAGCAATTCAAGCCAAACCCGATTATGCCGATGCTTGGAACAACCGAGGCGTTGCTTTTTCCAAAATGCAGGAGTACGAACAAGCAGTAATTTCTTACAATCAAGCCCTACAAGTTAAAAATGATTATACTGACGCTTGGAACAATCGAGGCGTGGCACTCTCCAAATTGCAAAAATACGAAGCTGCGATCGCTTCCTACGACAATGCTGCTAAAATTCGACCTGATTTTTACAGAATTTGGTACAACAAAGCCCGATGTTATGCCCTACAAGGTAAAATTGAATTAGCAATTGAAAATTTAAAGCGCGCCCTCAATCTCAACCCGAATGTGTGTAAAGAGTTGGCAAAAAGTGAAGCTGATTTAGAAAAAATTCGCGAACATGAGGCATTCAAGCAGTTGATTAATTGAGCGGAACTTAGTAGAGTGAGTGGGAAAATACCTACAGCCTATTCCACGTTTATGAAGTATAGGGACAAAGGTTTTCGCCTTTTCCCTACGGGGATAGAACGATAGGCGGGGGTACTTCATAAACGTGGAATCTGCTTTAAGTAGTCAAAAGCGAGTGAAACGAAGCTATTGGCTTTCGGTTCGGGCAGTTGTACATTCGGTTATACAGCAAGGTTTATTTGTGCCTACCTACTTATATCATTTCCCGTTACACCGGAATGATGTTGACGGTTGACGGTTGACGGTTGACGCCGTGAACAGTGAACCGTGAACAGTCAACCGTCAACAGTGAACTCGAATTTACTATTCCGATGCTAACGGATTTGATATTACTTCTGTTTGATTACTACCAAAGTAATGTCATCAAATACTTTTTGCTCCCCGATGTATCGCCGCACGTCGTCAATAACAGCTTGCTTGATTTCTGTGGCTGACTGTTCCCTGTTAAGGACAACAACTTCAATCAATTGCTCGATACCGTATTGATCTTTCTTCATATCAAAAGCTTCGGTAATTCCATCTGTGTAGAGTACGACAACATCCCCGGAATTTAACTGTATTTCAGTAGAAGCAATGAAATCGGCAATATCTGCTTCCAAGGCGATGGGAAAGCCTAACTCCATAGTATCAATTCGCTCTACTTCGCCGCGGTCACGCAAGACAATCACCTCTTCGTGCTGTCCGCTCAAACGCAGAGTGTTGTCCCGATATTCCAGCAAAGAAAGGCTCATATTTTTACCGGAATCCATGCGCTCTACGTTGTCAAAAAGCGTTTGGTTGACTGTCTGAAATAATTTAACTGGGTCGGTTTCATTGTGAACCAACAAAGTGCGAATTGCTGTTTGCGCCATAATCATTAACACGCCGCTTTCTAAACCGTGTCCTGTCACGTCGCCGATGCCAATTGTGGCTTTACCACCGTGATTTAGTACGTCGTAGTAGTCACCGCCAACTTCATCAGCCGGTTCCATGAATCCAGCAATTTCTAGCCCTTCAATTGACTCTAATTCCTGCTGTTTAGGCAAAATCATTTGTTGCAGGCGGCGGGTTACGTCTAGTTCGGCACTCATGCGAAGGTTTTCTACTTTTAGCCGTTCGTTCAAAAGCAATATTTCTCTATTAGCTTGGGCTAATTGTGCGGTGCGTTCTTCTACTTTTTGTTCTAGGGTTTGATAAAGTTGGGCATTTTCTAGAGAAATAGCAGCTTGGGCAGATAGGAGTTGTAAAACTTCTATTCGCGCTGGGGTGAATACTTTTTCTGCTAGGTTGTTTTCTAAGTAAACTACGCCCATGAAGCGACCTTGATTGATGATGGGCGTACAGAGTATGGATTTAGTTTTATGGGCAACAATATAGGGGTCTGCGGCAAACATTGCCTCGGTGGTAGCATTGTTTAAGACGGCAGGTTTTTTGGTTCTTTCTACATAGTTGATGACGCTCATGGGGAGGATTTCGGGGAGGGGCAGATGGGGGATTTGTGAGAGGGTGATGTGGTCGCCTTCGACTTGTCCGACGGCTTCTATGGTGAATGTGTTTGAGTGTTTGAGCAGCAAATACCCTGTTCGGGCTCCGGCATTTTCAATGGCGATTTTGATTAGTTTTGCCAGCAATTCACTGAGGACTATTTCACTGGAGAGGGCTTGGGCGGCTTTGAAGACGGAGGCTAGGTCAAATCCTTCGGAATTGCTGCTACTGGTGATGGTGGCTAAGGTGAGGCTGGTTTCTGCAGGTTTTTGAGCGTTGATTTTGGCGAAGAATTGCGGATATCGGGTTTCTAAGTCTTTGACTTTGGCTTTGGCTCCCCAGCGGATGTAGCAGTAGTATGCTTCTAGGAGGAAGAAGCGGGCCATGTTTTCTTGGCCGCGAGTTAGGTGAAATTCTCCGGTGAGTTCGTTGGCGAGGGCTTCTTCTTGGGTGTATTGTTGTTCTCTGGTCCCGGTGATGGCCGCATCGTAGAGGGTTATGGCTGCGGGGTAGTCTCCTAAAATTCTCGCTTTTTCGGCTTCTACTAACTCGTATTTGTGTTGGTAGTTGGCGGGGCAATTGTTGGCCCAATGTCTCATTGTTTGTTGATTGGTGGCTACTTGTTCGAGATATTCTCTCTGTTCGGTTTCGCTGACGTGGGGATATTGAGCGAGGAGGCTGAGGGAGTAGTAAAAGTTGAGTTGTGCTGTCACCAGCATCCCTCGAACAGGTGCTTTATATTTATCTGCTTGCCGAGCATTTTCAACGGCGGCTTCGCGTTCTTTAAATAAATATGAAAGTAAAGTTTTAAAAGTGTATATAAAAAATAAGTTATAATAATTATTCATTTGTAATGCCGCTTCAAGAGACTTTTTTTCATTATATTGATCGCCAGTTAAGTCAGTAGGTCGGTTTGACTGACCCAGTAAACTTAAGTAAAGTTGTCGATACATCTTAATAGCTTCAAAGGAATGAGATTGCTTGAGTTTGCCAATCAAAGATACATACTCTCTGGTTTTAACATCCAGCAAATCTAAGTCGTTACCCGCAAAGAATATATGAAGATTATTTATTAGAATTGCATAGCAGCCATACTCTAAATTTCCGGTTTCTAGCCCACTATTAACAGCCTCTTGCAAAGAGTCTATGGTTGCCCTAACATGGTCTTTCCAGTGTCGAATAGATGAGTTAAAGCAATATAAAACAATTGCTTTTATATTTTTGGCATTGAATTGCTCCAGCAATCTTAAAGATAACTGACCAAATCTATATCCTGAATCAATATCTCCAGAAGCAGTCAAAAAGATACCATAATGAACGTACACACCAGCAGCTAAAGGAGGATTGCCGTAAGTTAAGCAGAGATCCACCATTGCAAATAAAAGCCGCGACAGTAAAGCAGGATTCGTGATATAAGCAGCCGAAGTAACTGTTAAAAGAATCCGAATTGCGGCAAAGTGATAAGGATATGTCATTTCGGGAAGGTTGGCTAAATCCTCAATTTTTTTATTTTCTTCTGCCAGTTTTCTTGAAATTGCCTGAATCAAAATTCCGGGATCTTCCGACATTTCAGACAGCGATATCCCTAATTTTTCCAGAACCTCCAACCCTGTCTCTATTGCTTCTGAAAACCTGTATTGAGAAATATAAGACTGAATTTTAACTTCATAAACTTTCACCCGATCTAAAAGCGTTTTCGCTTCTTCCAGCACAACTTCTAAAAGCTGTTCCGCCCGTGCAAAATTAGCGTTTAAATATTCAGATTCTACGGTTTCCACATAAATAGGCAGTGTCAAGTCATAATCACTCTGCCAACAATCGGCAGCCAGCAGTCCCCAACTCAGATTAAAATAATTAACCGCCGCTTCAAAGGCTGCGGAGGATTTAGCTTTTTGACCTGCAATCAAGTTAAGTTCTGCTAACAGGTTTTTGTCTGACTGGGTGGCCAGTAGCGGTAATTCCTCTGTGGTTGTCTCTATGCCAAAATTCAATTGATTAACCAGGGCAAAAATATTGTTTTTGCGTTCTTCGGCTGTGGTATTTTGCAGCAGCAATTGACCGATTTGGAAGTGAGTTGATTTTTTCTCGGTTTCGGGAATCAGAGAATAGGCAGATTGCTGCACTCTGTCGTGCAAGAATTTGTAATCAACTTTCACATCTTGCAGCCGCACTGATTCAGATTCCGACTCGACAAATACCAACGGAATTTTGTAGGCTTCGGAGAGGGGCAAAATCAAACCCGCCTGAAGCGCTGGCCACAACTGCGCCCCCGTTACTAATTCTGATGCTTCGTTGACAATGGCTAACACATCTAAGTTGAAAGTGTTGCCAATGCAAGCGGCTAGTTTTAAGGCTTTCTGAGTAACCTCTGGTAGCTTTTGAATGTTTCTGGCAATCAGTTCGACCACGTTTAAATCGGTAATACCAATGGCTTGTATTGCCTTGATATCCCATTGCCATTTGTCGCTGCTGGCTTCATAATTCAGCAGGTTTTCCAAGGCGAGAGTTTTCAGGAGTTGGGTTAAAAAGAAAGGGTTGCCTTGGGTTTTGCTAAACAGGAGTTCGGAAAAGGATTGAATGCGTTTTGTGGCTGCGGATTCATTGAGAGTATCGGCAATCAGTTGGCTAACATGATTTAGCGCTAAAGGTTGGACGGTGATGTTGTTGAGATTTGCCCCCGAGGCGCGGATTTTTTCTAAGGTTTGAATTAAAGGGTGAGTGGGGTTGACTTCGTTATCGCGATATGCTCCAATGATTAACAAATATTGGCTATCGGAGTCACTCATCAGCAGTTGCATCAGTTTCAGGGAGGCTGCATCTGCCCACTGCAAGTCATCTAAAAAAATGACAACGGGGTGCTGTGGCTGGCAAAAGACTTTGAGGAATTGTTGAAAAACTCGATTGAAGCGGTTTTGTGATTCTGTTGGCCCTAATTGCGGTACTTCTGGCTGGGGGCCGATAATAAATTCTACTTCGGGGATGACATCAATAATGACTTGGGCATTGGGGATCAGGGCATCTAAGAGTTGATGTTTCCAACTGGCAATTTCGGCGGCATTTTCTGTGAGTAATTGGTTGATTAAGGCTTGAAAAGCTGTGAT
This sequence comes from Microcoleus sp. D2_18a_D3, assembly GCF_036702455.1. Classification (NCBI taxonomy): domain Bacteria; kingdom Bacillati; phylum Cyanobacteriota; class Cyanophyceae; order Oscillatoriales; family Microcoleaceae; genus Microcoleus; species Microcoleus sp. D2_18a_D3. Next base: position 37,565 of record NZ_JAUBTK010000038.1, on the reverse strand, counting down.
GATGGCTGAGTAGGGAATGTTGCGGTTAAATTGGTCGAATTTGCCGGAAATGAAATAACCCCGCTGGCGGACTATGGGTTTGTGAACTTCGTTGACGATGGCGGTTTTGCCAATGCCGGAATAGCCGGATACTAGGATCATTTCGGCGTTGGGGGCAGGCACGGGGGCACTGCCCCTACGGGCGATTTCTGCCGATTTTAGGGGCAAACCCCCCGTGGTTGCCCCATCCGCGTTGGGGGGAGGCACGGGGGCACTGCCCCTACGGGCGATTTCGGCAGATTGTAGGGGCAAACCCCCCGTGGTTGCCCCATCCGCGTTGGGGGCAGACACGGGGGCACTGCCCCTACTAATTCTTTCAAAGGCGGCTAGTATTTCTATTACTTCTTGTTCGCGGCCGTAAAGTTTTTGTGGTATCAGTAATTGGCTACCTTTGTCGCGGGTAGCAATCACAAAAGGCGCTATTGTTCCTGTAGCAAGCAACTGATTTAAACAAGTTTCTAAGTCAAATTTTAATCCCGCTGCACTCTGATATCTCTCTTCGGCGGTTTTGGCTAATAGTTTTATTACAATATCAGAAATAACTTGGGGAACTTCTCTAATTTCACAAAGTGGTAACGGCTGTTTAGCTAAGTGACCATGTATTAATTCCATCGGGTCTTCAGTGACAAAAGGTAACTGACCCGCGAGCATTTCGTATAAAGTCACTCCTAAAGAATAATAGTCGCTGCGGTAATCTACCGAGCGGTTCATTCGCCCGGTTTGTTCTGGGGAGAGATAGGCGAGAGTACCAGCCAGTTCCGAGGGATTGCTAACAGCTTGATTCTCTTGTTGCAGGCGGGAAGAGATGCTAAAGTCAGTGAGTTTAACTGCACCTGTGGCAGAGTTAATAATAATATTTCCCGGTTTAATATCTTTGTGAATAATCGAATGGCGGTGCAAGTAATCTAAGGCATCTATTAAGACAATGGCAATTCTCAGAACTTCTGTTACAGGTAGGGTTTGGTTAGTAAGTAATTGGTCGAGGGATGAGCCGCCCAAATCTTCTAAGATCAGGGCAAAGCTGTTACGATAGTTTTCTAGGCTATAGACTTTTGTGATACTAGAACAGTCTAGGGGTTGGGCAATTTTGTATTCATTTCTGAGGCGGGTGACTTCTTCCAGAGTCGGGTACTCGGATTTGAGAAGTTTGACGATAACGGGTTGCTGGTCTGCTTCGCGGTAGCCTCGATAAACCAAACTTTTTACGCCGCTGTGAAGTTCTTGTACAATGCGATATCCGTTAAGTCCGAGCATAGTCCGTGCGCTAGTTGGTATTGTACTTGTTAGTGATATTAACCTATCGGGAGTGAAAACCACTGTATCATCAAGAAAATCCGTAAAAATTCACATTTTGCACCACGATCGAAAAGCTGTAGGGGCTGGTTCGCAAACAATATATAACAACGATAACCAACAATCTAAATAAACCCGCCCAACCCCACCAATCGCCCACATCAACCAAAAATTTGCATCGAATATTACAAGGTGGATGATGATTGTTCGTTGGGTGGGGCGGGTTTTCGAGATTGTTGGTTTTTGGCGATTATGGTTGGTGAACCCGCCCCTACAGCATTTAGGATAATACAATTCCCAGTCAAAGGGAAATGATATTATGTCTCTTTCTCAAAAAAAGGGCGATCGCCAGCTTCCTAGACTCTGAAGTGTTGGGCTTTGCCGACTGTAAGCTAGGGCTCGGTCAGTAGTTGAGTTGTAGCGCGAGAGTTTAGAGAACGCCTCTGCTATAGAATAATAGCAAAATCAATTACCTCCCACAAAAGCGAGCTCGGAGAAAATTATGGCATTTCCGCAGGATTGGAAAAGCGCTGAAGCTGAAATATCTCGGTTCATTGCTCAGTCATGGTTAAACCCTGAGCTGTACAATAACTTGCTCACTCGACCCACCGCTACCCTCCGGGAGGCTGGATTAATTGAAGACTTCGTAGAAGTCGAAGTAAATCAGAGTCCCGATGCAGTTCCCATCCTTCGAGGTACTCAAGGGGAGACGGTGATTTATGTCCTACCCCTGCCTCCCAAACCCGATGATCTGACAGATGCAAAGATTAGTGATTGGCTGGATCAGCGGGCAGAGATAGCCCCTGGTTTGGCTCCTAAGTCTTGCTAAAGTCCCTTTAGCTTCTCCCAGGCGGAACCCGTAGCTTGCCAGTTTTTCGGCCCCGCTTGTCTAGTCGCAGCGGGGCCGCTTCAGGACATTTAGCTGTAGTAAATAGACGTTATTTTTCCCAACCTACTTCCGTTATTTTTGGGCTCGTATCTGAATTATATGGCTGCGGCGGGTTTATATAATTTGTTAATAATTATCCCATATCACCGCGAACCCGCCCCGGCTTTTATCTGACGCTAAAATCAATTCAAAAATTATATTAAACACCCTTCAGGATGCTCTACCAACCAAAGTTTAAAAATTGCTTCACCGTCGAAATCATCAAATCGGTGGGAGTATTCCTAATCTCCGAGTCAGATTCCTTCGTCCTCTCAGGCCACCTTTACGAACTATTAACCCCCTTAATTAACGGTAACAACACCGCAGACGAAATCGTCAATCAACTGCGAGGTCAAGCCTCACCGCCAGAAATTTACTATACCCTAGCCCTGCTAGAAAAACAAGGCTACCTGATCGAAAACGACACCTCCCTCCCCGATGAAACCGCTGCCTTCTACACCCTTTTAAACATCTCCCCCCAACAAGCCACATCGCGCCTACAATCCCTCAAAGTAGCCGTCATCTCCTACAGCCAAATTCCAGCCGAAGCTTGTGTCAGCGCCCTAGAAACCCTCGGCATTCAAACCTCGGCCACCGCAGATATCACTGTCATCCTAGCCGACGATTACCTGCAACCCGAACTGGGCGAATTCAACCAAAAAGCCCTTCAAACAGGCAACCCTTGGCTACTCGTCAAACCTACAAGTTCCACAATTGCGATCGGCCCGATTTTTCACCCCGAAACCACCGCCTGCTGGGAATGTCTCGCCCAACGCCTGAGAGCAAATCGCCCCACCCAAAGCTTCATCCAGCGTCAAAAAAACTACTCAAAACCCTTATTAACTCCCCCATCTTACCTACCTTCCACCTTACAAATAAGTTTAAATTTAGCCGCCACAGAACTAGCCAAATGGATTGTCTAAGGCGACAATAAAACCTTAGAAAATACCATAATTACCTTTGACACCAAAACCCTCAAAACCACCAATCACACCATAACTAAACGCCCGCAATGCCCCGAATGCGGTCAACTTCCGCCCCAAGAAATCCAGCCCTTTGTCCTCCAAAGCCAGAAAAAAACCTTTACTGCGGATGGCGGACATCGCGGCATTTCCCCAACCGAAACCCTGCAAAAATTTGACAGCCAAATCAGTCCCATAACCGGAGTTGTGCGCGGTTTACTCAAAGTTCCCCAAACAACCAATGCTTTAACACCGAACTACATAGCCGGCCATAATTTCGCTACGATGTTCGATGACTTGTACTTCCTCAAAGAAAACTTACGGGGCAGAAGTGCCGGCAAAGGCAAAACCGACGAACAAGCCAAAGCCAGCGCCTTGGGAGAAGCCATTGAGAGATATTCCGGCGTATTTCAAGGCGACGAAATCCGCAAAAAAGGCAGCTATCAAACAATGGGAGAAACCGCCATTCACCCCAATGATTGCATGGGTTTTAGTGCAGCGCAATATAACACTCGCCACGAATGGAATAAAACCTGTAAAAACTTCTTTCAAAGAGTCCCCGAACCCTTCGATACCAGCCGAGAAATTGACTGGACACCAATTTGGTCATTAACTAATCAACGAGTCAAATATCTACCCACAGCTTACTGTTATTACGGCTATCCCAAACCCGAAAAACCCGACTGTTGGGCAGACTCCAACGGTAGCGCCGCCGGCAATACCAAAGAAGAAGCAATTTTGCAAGGATTTATGGAATTAGTCGAGCGAGATAGCGTCGCCTTGTGGTGGTACAATCGAGTTAAAGTCCCCGCCGTTGATTTAGATAGCTTTAACGATTCCTACATTAAAGAACTCAGACACTATTATCAAAGTATAGACCGCACTCTGTGGGTTTTAGACCTCACCAACGATTTTAACATCCCCGTTTTTGCCGCCCTTTCTCACCGCATCGACAGAGAAATCGAAGACATCATTTTTGGTTTTGGCGCACATTTTGACCCCCAAATTGCCCTATCTCGCGCTTTAACAGAAGTCAATCAATCGTTACCATCAGTATTAACTTTCAACAGCGATGGTAGCACAAATTACGGCGTTTCCGACGGCCTCACCGTTGAGTGGTACAAAACCGCCACTCTAGAAAATAAATCTTATTTAACTCCCGATACTTCCCAACCTTTAAAATTACTATCTGACTATCCCCCCTTAGCCAGCGATGATTTAAAAGCCGACGTTGAAAAGTGCGTAAAAATAGCTGAAACATTAGGCTTAGAAACCTTTGTTTTAGATCAAACCCGGCCAGACATTGGCTTAAATGTCGTCAAAGTTATAGTACCAGGAATGCGGCACTTTTGGAAACGCTTAGCACCAGGGCGAATTTATGACATTCCCGTGAAATTAGGCTGGCTAGATGCACCCATCCCCGAACACCAAATCAACCCATTCCCGATATTCTTTTAAGATTAATTATGAGTGAAACTATCCCCCAAATCATCCTAACTTTTAAGCCAGAAATTTCTATAATTGAGGAGGCCGAAAAAGGCTTAATTTTAAAAGCCCCCTACATCGACTTTAACCTCAACAAACTCTCCCCCGGAATTGTCGCCGCGATTAAAGTTATTTCTACCGCAGGCGCAACCGAAACAGCCCTAACTCAACTGGTAGTTTCTACCGATGGCAGTTCCGCCCTCGCTAAATTCTACTACTACCTAGAACAATTTGTCATCCTGGGTTTAGTTTACCATACTTTAGAAATAGACGGCAGTGCGATCGCTACAGCCGTCCCCATAGCCACACCCTATAAATGGCAATTATCAGAGACAATTATTGATAATAACTATCAACTTTCGCGCTTTGCCTATTGCCACTCAGAAAAATCCCATTTAGTTGTCGAATCCCCCCTTTCCAAAGCCAAAATTATCCTCGAAGATTGGCGCAGTGCAGCTTTAATCAACGAACTATCGCAACCTAAAGCCATCTCCGATTTAACCAAAATTCCGGGGATTTCTGAAGCCACGGCCCGATTATTTATCAGTTTTTTGTTAACTACGGAAGTGCTATCATCTGTTAACAACAATAGCAGCTTAGAAGAAAGTGAAACTCTAACTCAATGGGAATTTCACGATTTATTATTTCACTCCCGCAGTCGCGGCGGCAGACATTCCAATCTGATTGGCAAAACCTTTCGATTTTTAGGAGAAATCGAACCCACACCCGTACTCAAAGCCAAACCATCTAACGAGATTATCAATCTGTATAAACCCGACATCGACAGTTTGAAACAAACAGATACACCTTTTACAGCAATTTTAGAATCAAGAAAGACAGTTCGGCAACAGGGAGAAAAGCCGATTACTGTCGAACAATTAGGAGAATTTCTCTATCGTTCCGCGAGATTGCGCGAGATTGTCCCCAGAGATAACATGGATTGCAGCAATAGACCTTATCCAACCGGAGGCGCTTGCTACGATTTAGAGATTTATACTGCTATCAATTCCTGTGAAAACATTGAGGCTGGCTTGTATTATTATGCACCCCAAGAACACCAACTTTGCAAAATTTCTGGGAAAACAAAGCAGGTGGAAGCTTTACTAAAAAGTGCAGGGTTGTCAGTACAGATAGAGGTAGAACCACAGATTTTAATTCTGCTATCCTCTCGGTTTTCGAGAGTAACTTGGGGCTATGAATCAATGGCCTATAGCCTAATATTAAAGCACGTTGGGATTTTGTATCAAACGATGTATTTAGTGGCAACAGCAATGAATCTCGCGCCGTCGGGGGTGGGCGGGGGAAATTCCGAGTTATTTGCAGCAGCGGCGGGGTGCGATTATTTTGCCGAATCCTCAGTGGGAGAGTTTATCTTGGGGAGTCGGTGATTAGTTTCCATTGGTGTCAACTTAAGCTGTCAGTCCGCCCAGTTCTTTCGTCCGCCCGTCAGTCCGCCAGGGAATGAATTCCCTGTCTAATAGCGAAAGTCCTCTCAAAGAGGACTGAAGAACTCATTAGACATCTCCTAAAAAGATTTTGGAAGCTTTGCGCTATCTGAACAAAAACCTCATTTTGGAAGATGCTTATTAGTCCTCTTTTAGAGGACTTCAGCTTTGAGGCAGGGGTTTCAACCCCTGCCGGAATGTCGGTTTGACGATTAGGGTTCGATTGTCAACTGTCAACTGTCAACTGTTTGGTGTTTTGTGGGCAATTGTCAACTGTTTACTACCCCAAATCATAACATGATGGCAACCATTCAGGCCGACTCAAGTTAAAGTTTTCCTCTAACATTAATTCTGCACTATTCAACGCTCCTTGCACCCATCCTTGCATATTTGAATAGGCTTCGCCACAGACATAAACATTAGCACCATGAATCGGATGCCGCATCTGTTTCATCACTTCCCAGGGCTGACAGCGGGGGTTCCAAGAGTGCCACCCACCCCCGTAGGGATCTTTTTGCCAGTCGATATAAAGGGCGGTATAAGGTTCTGGAATATCTGCTAAATTGTGTAGGGCTTTGAGTTGTTGCTGGGCCGTCCGTACCATATCCTGAGAAGGAACTAAGGGGTCTGTCGCAATACAACCATCACTTTTCAGAAAAGCTCTCAATTCCCGTATTTCGCCTAGTTCTCCGCGAAAGGCGGGACGTTTTTCTGGCTCATCTAGATTATAGGCCATCGTTCGCCAGAAACCCGCAGCAATATTATCAGAAAAAACACTTAATAATAGGGAGTTGTGATTGTTTGGATCGCCCCCTTGGGCGCTTTCTGTACCGAAGTAGTAACACTTTTGCATCGGCAAATCTGTAGCTGAAGTACCACCATGAATATCTAGTGCGTGCCACCAAGGATGATGATAACCGAGGAAAAGTTTGTAAGCGGGATCGCCGCTAACGGTTTGCATATTATCCTGAAAAGTTGAATTGCTAAATAGGAAATTCTGCTGATTTTCTACTGCCAACAGTTCTAGCGATCGCTTCGGCATTGCTAAAATCAGATGTTTCGCGAACACGGGCGGGAGGGAATGGCCAGCCCGATCGACAAAATTTAACCTAATCAGCCCTTCAGTGGTGCGATCGAAGGTTTTTAAGCGATGATTTAGGCATACTTCCCCACCCTCTCTCTCAAATTCTGTCGCGAGGGTTTTCGGTAATGTTTGGTAGCCATCAGCCATCATGTACCAAGTATCGCTGTAGGGAAGAGACATACTTGTTGCGATCGCACTAGCCGCATTCCAAGTACCCAAATCCGAATAGAAAAAGCCCGTATCCAAACAGAGATTGTAAGCCTCGTTGCTAATTTCCTTCAGCAACACTTCCCAAATACTCAAATCATACAAGTGTTGACCGTCAATTTTCAGCGTTTCGCGATCGCGCTTCCACTCCGGTGAGGCAAAATAGGCCGCAGTCAATTTTGGATCGGGAATCGCCCGCCCAACAGCCAAATCGAACAATTCCTCATAATTTTTACCTTCTTCATCCGGCCGTAAATTATAAGGTACTTTATCCGGTTGGTTAAATTCACTCATCAACAAATGGCGATCGCGAACATAGGCCCGTACTCCCGGACTGCTAAAGTCAACAACCGTTGTCTTCAGGTTCAGCAACTTAATCAATTCCCAGACAATAGCCTGAGATTCCGTCACATACATCCCACCCAACTCAGCCTGAACATGAGGCATCCCCGGCATTGTCATTGATAGTAACCGACCACCAATGCGATCGCTCAATTCATAGAGACGAATCTTAGAAGATTTGTGATGAGATGCTAACCGCCAAGCAGCGTAGGCCCCAGAAACTCCACCACCCACAACTGCAACATCAATCATTTGATGTGGCTTAACTGCACTATTACTCATAAGTTCTTAGTAAAATTACACCTAAAAAATTACTGATCTATCAATCAGCGTCAGGACAATCCAAGAACCTATTAGCGTCTACTTAGCGTCAAATTACATAAATAGAAAAAACCCTCGTAATATAATCAGTCATTGGCAAATAGTGATTCACCTCAATTTGATATTGATTTTACGGCATTGCATAATTTTGGGAGGACTCTTGTAGGGGGGACTCTTATAGCCACGCAGAAAAATAAGGGTTTTCAGCTTTGATAAAATTCAAAATCATCCCGCAAATATGCAACGCCTCACTTTCAACTACAAATATTTCTGCAACAACAAACCCATTTTGTCCTTAGTTGCGGCCGGCACTTGATCCAGCCGAGTCAGAATTGCATATTTCAAAGCAGAATGTGCATCAGAAACGGGGGGATTTTCTGTTAACCTCCGTACTGTTTCTTGAATGACTTTTTGAGCATTCTCTGCATTGCGGTGCAAATTGGCTATTACCATTTCTACTGTTACGCTGTCGTGTTCGGTATGCCAGCAGTCGTAGTCTGTGACTAAGGCTAAAGTTGCGTAGGCAATTTCTGCTTCTCTGGCTAATTTTGCTTCGGGCAAATTTGTCATCCCAATGACTGTGGCATCCCAACTGCGGTAAAGGTTTGATTCTGCTTTTGTGGAAAATGCGGGGCCTTCCATGCAGACGTAAGTGCCGCCCCGGTGCAGGTTAACGTCGGGGAGGTTCAAGGATTCGATCGCACTTGCTAACACTTTAGCCAATTCGCCGCAAACCGGATCGCCGAAAGTGATGTGACCGACTATTCCTTCTCCAAAAAAGGTAGAAACTCGATTTTTTGTACGATCGATAAACTGATCCGGCACTACCATATCTAAAGGTTTCGCCTCTGTTTTCAGGGAACCAACCGCCGACGCTGAGATTAAATACTCAACCCCCAAACTCTTCATGGCATAAATATTTGCGCGATACGGCACTTCGGAGGGCAAAAAAGTGTGGTTGCGGCCGTGTCTAGCCAGAAATGCTACGGGCGTACCGTCCAATGTTCCCACAATTGCGGCATCCGATGGCGCTCCAAAAGGTGTATCAATTTTCACCTCTTCAATATCCTTGAGGGCCTCCATTTTATACAAACCGCTGCCGCCGATAATTCCGATTTTTGCTTGTGCCATTTTTACCCTCTGCTTGAGTTTTACCACAGTGATTCTATCGGGCCATCGTTAAGTTGGTGTAAAGATAATTGAAGATTTGGTGACAACAGTCACCCCACATACACTATTTTGTCACTAAATATATGTGATTATAATCACAAAGTACCTTCACAAAATCTTTAAAAATAAAGGTACATAGTTCTGTTACTTATTTTTAGCGTGTTAAGACCATGACAGTCAGCTCTGCTAACCTCCCCAAAATCTCGATCGAGGCGATCGTCGAGCGCATTTTTGCTTTTCGCCAGATTACCCCCCTTGACAGACGGCTGCTGAAATCAGCCATGCTAGCCCAGAAAGGTCTTAACGAAAAAGACCAGTGTCACATCAACCGAGTGTGTCAGGGCATCCAAAACGGCTTGATTTTAGTTGTAGAATAACTTTGCAGCACTATCTCTTGTTAGCTCAAGAAGCTGTGTTAAAATTTGTGCTTGAGTCTGTATCGGCGGGAACTGAGTTCGCGCGGTGTTTTACTATTTTTAAGCGCGCCATCGACCTCACAAATAATATTATTTACATCTTATCGATCAAAATTCAACAGCCAAAAGCCTGTATAAGTCATGCCACTATCATCGGGCTGGACTAACAAAAAATGTAATCCTTTACTTAATTGCTTGCGCTGTTGGTAAATTTGGGCGGCGGCTTTCACCTCGCTATCTTCAAAAGTAGCCACAACCCACCTATCTACTAACCCAGCTTCCAATATCAATCCGTCTGGTTCTCCAGCAATATAATTCAAAGCGAAAGGTTTGGCATCCTGAAGCCATCTAGCCAACCGCATAGACTGGCGTCCGCCGTCAATCACCACTCCCGGTACGGGTACTGTTGAGGCCAAGCCCAAATTCAGCGGTAACAGCAATTTTGGCATTTCCAAAATTGGCAGGGGACGCCCTTGGAAAGCATCTTCAATGTCGCCGGCGGGTAGGGAAGCAAAACGCCAGCCATCGCCCCAGAGGTTTTCGGGTAAGGGTACGGGCGGCGGCGAGTCGAGGGCGATCGCACTGTAAGTTTCACCTGTATAATTAGGCATACTCGAATATTCTTTGGCGCGTTGTTGCAGCAGCAATTTCAGAGCCGCAGTGCGCCGAGTCGCTTCTACCTTGACCCCCAAAACTTTGCCCGCAGCTTCGATTAAACCCAGAGACTGAGGCCTAAATACTTGAATTAAGTCCGGCAAATTCTGAGTTTGAGCTTGCTGCTGCAACTGCGAGGCTAGCCAATTAGAATTTGCGACCCCCTGGCTGCAAACAGCGCTAAATTGAAAACTGCCTTCCGAGTCGCAAATTAAGAGTTCCCACAGTGGTTTGCCAGTTTCGTCTTGGAGAGGGCGGCGGTAAAAATCGGCTTGCCAAATACGCATAAATAATTAAAATTTAAAATATACAACTCGATCATTTTAATATAGCTTGGGGGCACTGCGATACAATAGCGAACTCTGAAAAAAAACTTCGAGCGATATATTCTCAGCTCATATTTGAGTTTTGTGTCAATATACCAATCCTAAATCATTTGTGAATTTCTTACTCCCTCCCCTTACCAAGGGGAGGGTTGGGGTGGGGTAAAAAATTTACGACTGATGCCAGGATTGCTATATCTAACACCAGTCAAAAAAACGGCAACTGTAGGCCCGCGAGCCAAACCGTGATAGTAATCACTCATGTCCTCATCAAAATCTAAAATCTAAAATCTAAAATGCTATAAAGGCTCGCTTAGCCATCGTCCTTTAGCAATTAGCCATTCCCAAATTTATTTAAGATGGTGAACCAAATACATATCCAAGTCGCCTTTATTTTTAGCATAAATTTTTCCTCGGTATTCGCATTCAAAAAAATCTCTAACTAATTCAAACGTTTCCTGAGAGATATTGATATTTCCAGGTACGCCGGAAGATTCCATCCGAGATGCAGTATTAACTGTATCTCCCCATACATCATAGGAAAACTTTTTATTGCCAATTACCCCAGCAAGTATTGGGCCTGAATGAATGCCAATGCGGATATCCCAATAAGGAATATTTTGTTGAGCTTTCTGTATTTTTCTCAAATCCATGAACTGTCGAATTTCTATGGCAGCAAGTACAGCGTCAAAGGCGTGTGTTGCGCGAGGCGTAGGAATTCCCGCCGCACACATATAGCTGTCGCCAATAGTCTTCAGTTTTTCCATAGAGTATTTATCCATCACGCGATCGAAATAAGAAAAACAATAATCTAGTTCGTCAACTAACTCTCGCGGCGTCATTTTTTCAGATAACTGAGTAAAGCCTTTAAAGTCAGTAAATAAAACCGATACGCAATCATAATAAAGTGGTTCCACTTTGCCGTTATTTTTGAGTTCCTCGGCAATCTCAACCGGGAGCACATTCAACAGTAGCTGGTCAGATTTGTGCTTTTCGGCATCGAGCTCGGAATACAGGCTATTAATCTCTTTAAAGCGTTCAGCATTGCGGATGGCTGAGGATAGTTGCAAAGCCAAAAGATAGCCAATCCGCAAGTCTTCTTGAGTGTACGCCCGCGGCTTGGTTGTGGCAAAATTAATGGTTCCTAAAACCTTACCTTCGCTTTCCAAGGGAAGGATAATTTGTGAAGCGTAGGGGGATAAAATAGCAGTAGCACCCGCTTCTTGAATTAATTGAGGTTGACGTGTTGTGAAAGCCTTGTGAATAGGGCCGCCCTCTGGGAGGGCTGCAATATCTACAGGGATATGCCGGCCAAATAAGGTCATGCAAGTGTTAGTGCTGTGCAGGCAAACGCTACAGTGTTCAAAGTCTAGCAACCATTTGGCTTGCTTACCTACTACCCGCAAAATCTGGCCCAGATCGAGGGTGCGGTTAATAGCAGTGGCAATTTCGTTGACGGCGGAAATGCGGATGGAAAGCGCTTGAGCTTCTGCTAACAAACGGCGGGCTGTCAACAGAAGCTCTTCTCGATCTTGATCTTCTAGCCGATCGCCCATAATAGGGGTATACAATATAGATTACAAAGCATCTATTTCGAGGGCTATTGAATCGGTATATCGGTTGACAAAGCTAAACAAGTCTGCTGTTGCAATAATCTCAAAGATTTCTGAATCATCAAGTCCTAAATCCCGCAGGTTTTGGTAATCAGTTTCTGTCATTTCCAGGGGTTTTGTAGCAGCCAGCAAGCCAAAGGTAATTACGGCTTTATCACGTTTTGGCAAAGGGCAGTTGGCAAAGTCAGAAACTAGGGTTCGCAGTAGTTCTTCGCTCATCCCCAAGGCTGACAATCCGTGCAGGTGAACTTGGAGAGCGTACTCGCTATTATTTGATTGGGAAATAGCGACGCCGACCATTTCTTTAAGCGTGCGGGGTAAGTCTCCTTGCAGGATTGTTCCCCGGAATTTTTTCCAATTTGCTTCTAATATGTCAGGGTTGATTGCCATTGACTTGAACAGGTTGGGGACGATGCCAAACCCCAAGTCTGTCAATATTTCTTCGTACACTGCTTTGGCTTTAGGATCGGTAAGTTGCTCGTATTCTATAAGTGGAAAGTGTGTCATTGTTGTGTTGAATTTTACGGCAGTTAATTGGGGTGGGAATTTACGTGTTTGTTATGTAATGCCACTCAAAGGGGGACCTTACGACCTATCTTGGCTTTAGTCGGATTGATAATAAAATGCACCGCTGTCAGCAAACCGCGAATCAAGAAAATGAGCTAGCAACAAATCTGATTCTTAAGGCTGGATTAAACCTGTAATTATAGCAGTAACAGGAGCCCATAAAATTCTGTTGCGATCGGGTTCTACGGCTAATTTTAGATTCTCCCAATGGTTGTTGTCAAGTATCGGCAATTCATCAGGCGCGACGGCGTGAAATCTTACCACAACTCTTGAATTAGAGATTGCTGTTCCGTCCGCTAATTTTTAGGCAAAAAAACACTGTTCGATCGATCGCTCCGGCTCCACAAATGCCCTAAATCTTATGATCCGGCGCGCGTACAGGGGAAGAAACAAAACGCTGTGCGATCGAGTTTATTGAATTAATCAGAGGCTCGATCGACAACCCATGCCCCAGCAAAGCTACGCTAACGCCTGCGACTGGAGTTATTATAGATAAACTGTAAACTTCTATCATTGTCGCTGCATTTGCTATGAACCCTGCCCTGACTCAATTTGGCGCTCAGATGTCCCACCTCACGGGAGTTCGGGCAATTATGAAAGATATTATTGAAACACTCAGAGCCGGCAGCGGGCAGGAGTTTATCAATTTGAGCGCCGGAAATCCGGTGATTTTGCCGGAAGTCGAGCAGTTGTGGCGCGACTGCACTGCGGAACTTTTGGCTAGCCCAGAATACGGCGAGGTGGTTTGTCGCTACGGTTCCAGTCAAGGTTATCAGCCGTTTATCAATGCGGTTTTGGCGGATTTCAACCAGCGTTACGGATTGAATTTGACCGATCGCAATATCTTAATTACTCCCGGAAGTCAATCGATTTACTTCTACGCAGCCAACGCTTTCGGCGGCTACACTACCAGCAAACAGCTTAAAAATATTGTTTTACCGCTGAGCCCAGACTACACGGGTTACGGCGGCGTTAGCTTGATTCCCGAAGCGGTAGTCGCCTGCAAACCCACCCTCGATATTGATGCAGCCGCCCACAGGTTCAAATATCGCCCGGATTTCAGCCAACTGTCGATCGACCAAACCACCGGTTGCGTCATTTTTTCCCGTCCCTGCAACCCCACCGGCAACGTTCTCACCGACGACGAAGTTAAGAAAATTGCCGATTTAGCGGCCGCTTTCGACGCGCCGGTGTTCGTGGATTCCGCCTACGGCCCTCCCTTCCCGGCTTTGAACTTTACCGAAATGACGCCAATTTTTGGCGGCAATATCGTGCACTGTATGAGTTTGTCGAAAGCCGGATTACCGGGTGAAAGAATCGGAATTGCGATCGGCGATGAAAAACTCATTCAAGTATTAGAATGTTTTCAGACCAATATGTGCATTCATTCGCCGAGATACGGACAGGCGATCGCCACTCGTGCCATTACGTCCGGCGCTCTTGCCGATATTTCCATCAACGTAATTCGGCCGTACTATCAAAGCAAATTTGCGATCGTAGAAACCACCCTCGAACAAGCAATGCCGAAGGATTTGCCGTGGTTTTTGCACCGGGGCGAAGGAGCAATTTTCGCATGGTTGTGGCTGAAAGATTTGCCAATGACTGATTGGGAACTGTATCAAGAATTGAAGAAAGTTGGCGTAATTGTCGTGCCGGGAAGTTCTTTCTTCCCTGGTTTGCGGGAAGATTGGCAGCACAAACATGAGTGTTTACGCATTAGTTTGACTGCAACAAATGATGAGATTGAAACTGCCATGAAACGCTTGGCTCAAATGGTAGAAAAGCTTTATCAGTCAGTTGACAGTTGACAGTTGACAGTTGACTGTTAACATTCCCAATACTTCGGGTACGCGGTTCCTGAGCGACTCGTGCTGATCGTAGCCGGAGTAATAAGATGTTCTGCATTTAAATGGTCTGTAAAAAAACAATCAAACTCTTGTGGGTTGGGCGTCCCGCCCGCCTCTAACAGGCAATTTAAATGCGCGACAGCTTATCGATTTCTTACTCGGATAGATTCGGATTATAAGTTATAGAAAACATTCCAAAGTCCCCATTTTTCAATTAAACTACTCGATAAACAAAACTCAGAGTTGCCCAAACATTCACATCCAAAGCCCAATCATCCGTCGAGATTCCCACTTTCTGCACCCCCGGAATGCTAGCCGCGTGCAAATCTTCGAGCACCGCCCGCGCCACATTTAAAGGATTCAACAACACTCGAATTGGCAGGGCATCCCTCGTTTGCTGCATTTCGGCTTCTATTGCAGCCAGAGTTCGATCAAAGGTAGTCTCACTAAATATAATCATAATTTCCGCAAGTCCGATCGGTCCAGATACCGCCCACCCGCTCCCCCCAGCCCCCGGCACGGTCAAATTCTCCCCAGGAGCGATCGCCCGCGACATTCCCCCCACAGCGTCTTTGCCCTCAGCGCCGAGCACAGACAGCCGTCCCGCGCTGTCCGAGCAAAACACCGCAAAGTAAACCGGGCGATCGCTGTCGTTATACAATCTGTACCGAACTCGGCTGCCTTCTGTTAAACTTAGTATATGAGCGCTGGCGGATTTCTCACTTTCCCCGCTCAGCGGTTCCAGCCGATAATCACCGCCGGCCCGCACCGGCTCTCGCTGCGCCACAGCCCGCGCTTGCGGTGCGGTAGTTGCCAGAATCGCCCGCACCTTCAGGCGCGAAGACCCCTCATTGACTGTCAGCCGCAGCAACTTCCCAGCCTGCAGCGCTTTCAAGTGCGGAGTCAAGCGCTGCACCGCCACCTTGACTGCTTCTCCCCCGTCGCCCTGAGTATCGGGAATCAGCATTTGAGCCACAGAAAACAAACCGTAACGGCTTTGTATCACACCAGGCTCGTGAGGCGAGACTGTTTCGGCTAAAGTCGTTTCCGGGACTCTGCCGAACCGACAGTCAGCCAATTGCTCACTCCCCACCGCCGAAACTTGCGGCACAGTCGCAAAGGCGCTGGTAGCGTCCACCCGCTCGATGCGTTCCAAACCCGAGTCCAAAGCTACTGTCAAACCGATGTTTCGCGGCAATACCCGAATTTCTTCCCTCACCAGTTCGCCGACTCTTAATTGGCCGTTTGTTCGATCGAACCCATCTAAAACTTGGGCTTTAGCAGAAAGGCCCGTGTGTCCCCGCAGCAAAAGCCTCGCGCCCTCCGAAGAATCCACAGCAAACACAGAACCCCCGGAGCACTCCAAAACCGAGGGCGACAACCCGCCCAGCCACAACTGCACAGTTTTGCCCCCCTCTTCCACCGCCGTCACAGCGCCGTCAGATGCAGGGGAATTCAAGATTAAATTTGAAAAATTCACCGCCGGCGCGGTTGTTAAATTGTGATTGAGAATTTGCGGTTGCTGGGATAACCCCGCGATTTGCTCGACTGTACCCGCCGCGCGGCCGAAACTGACGCTGAAACTGCTAGCGGGAGTTGCCCACCACAAAGTTTGGGTGAGGGCGTAGGTAAACAAACCTGCGGTAAATCCGTTCCACTCTTGTTCGGCGGCGAGTGCGGAATTCGCGCCCGCGGCCAGTACGGTGGCCGCAGGACGGAGATTGGGGCGGGAGCGGAGGTCTTGGGCAAACGTTAATTCTGCGAGACCAGGCTCGCCGATCGTGGGGCGGGGGCGGGAGCGAATGCGAAAGTTGCCGTTTTTGGGGAAACCCGGATAGGTGTAGCTGGTGTCGAGGATGGCGATCGCATTTTCTGTCGCGAGCGATCGCACCAACAGCAACACCGTTTCCTCTAAAATATCGTTCACCGCCCGGTTTGCTAACAACGGCAAAACATCATCCGCCGGCACCAAACTGTTTTGCATTTTTCCAGGAGACTCGGCCAAACTGACTCGGCTACCGCAGCCGCTAAAGTGAAAAACTACCACGTCACCGGGTTTTGCTTGTTCGCCCAAGTGAGTTACAAAAGCCGTCTCGATATTTTCCCTGGTAGCTTGAGCGTCAGTCAAAGTCAAAATGTCCGAGGGCACAAACCCAAACCGATATATCAGCAGTTCCCGCTGCATTTCCACATCCGTGACGCAGCCGTGCAGGGGCGAGTCTGGATATTTGTCAACGCCAACCAACAAAGCCAATTTCCTGGCTGTCGGCTGGGCTAAGGCTTGGAGGTAGCGATCGCCCAACGGCAGCCACAAAGCCTCGCTGATGCCGATGGCGGCCAGCACCCGGCCAGCTTGCTGCAAAAATTCCCGCCGCTTGAGTCCCATTTTTAAATAGCTTTGAATTTTAAGCGTTGAATTTTAAGTTAAATTCCCCTCACTAATTTTAGGGGAATTAATTTGATTGTGACTGTTTAGAATTAAGGGAGTTTTTAAGTTTTAACTTTTGAGCTTTAAGTTTAAAATTTCCCATTTAAAACTCAAAACTCAAAATTCAAAACTCTGCAGAATGTCGCCCACACCCAAGTTCAAGATTTAAATCTCGTAATTGAAAATATTCATGGCCTTGGCTAATTCTGCGGCGACTTCCGGCCGGGAAAACTGCGGCGGCGGCAACTTTCCAGCGCGCAGCATTTCCCGAACTTTGGTTCCAGACAAATGCACCCGTTGTTCGGGAGTGCTGGGACTTGTTTTAGTTGTAGCCATTTGTTCCGTCAGCGTGCAATAGAAAGCGTGCTCGAATTTCATCGGCACAATTCCCAATTCTCCCGGCTCAAATTCATCAAAAATATGTTGGGCATCGTAAGTGCCGTAATAATCGCCAACTCCAGCATGATCGCGCCCCACGATAAAGTGAGTGCAGCCGTAGTTTTTGCGGATTAAAGCATGAAAAATTGCTTCTCGCGGCCCGGCGTAGCGCATTGCCGCCGGATTAATTGCCAAAATTACGCGATCTTTTGGATAGTATTTTTCTAGCAGAATTTCGTAGCAGCGCATCCGCACGTCAGCGGCGATGTCGTCATCCTTAGTCGTCCCGACTAGCGGGTGCAGAAACAAGCCGTCTACTGTTTCTAAGGCGCATTTTTGGATGTATTCGTGTGCGCGGTGAATGGGGTTTCGGGTTTGGAAACCAACTATGGTTTTCCATCCTTTTTCTGTGAACAGCATTCTCGATTTCGCCGGGTCAATTTGGTATTGGGGAAACCGGGGGTCTAGTCCGCGTTCCAGCAGCCAAATGTCGCCTGCGAGGTTAACGGGGCCTGATTTGTCTACTACCTGGACGCCCGGGTGTTTGAGGTCGTCGGTGCGGTAGACGTTGAGGGCTTCTTCTTCTTTACTGTAGTGATATTTTTCTGCAAGTTCCAAGAGCCCGACAAATTTGCCCGCCGGCGAGTCGAGGCGCACTAAAGTTCCTGCTTTCAGGGGGGCGGCGACTTCTTCTGTTACCGAGAGGGTGATGGGAACCGACCAAGGGAGGCCGTTGGAGAGGCGCATTTGTTTAACGACCGATCGATAATCAGCTTCGTTCATGAACCCTTTGAGGGGACTCAGGGCGCCGATGGCGATCATTTGCAGGTCGGAGATCGATCGATCCGAAAGCTGGACTCGCGGCAAGACTTCTGCTTTGTCGAAAAATTCTTGTCTTTGGTCTAGTGTGGCAATGCGGTTGACCAGGGTGCCGCCGTGAGGGGCAATGCGGTCTGAATGCTGGCTCATGTCGATTTGAAGTTGTGGGTTTTAGCTGCCAGAGTACATCTTACCAAAGTATTGTTACAATTAATTAATTTTATTCAGTAAGTCGGCACACATGGTTTTTAATGTTGGTATTAACCATAATTTATTCCGCCAATCATGAAACTTTATAATTTATTAGTCAAATCTATCGATTTCTGGCAAAAGCATTCAGGATTGAGCAATCTCAAAACTCATACTATTTATTCTAAAATCCTAGACTCTGAGTCTTTAGTGATCGATTTAGGCGCCAATGTAGGTCAATTTAGCGAAGCGATAACTCGCGAATTCAATTGTAGGTGTTACGCCATAGAAGCAGTTCCTTCTGTGTATTCTCAACTCCCCGATAATGGCTTAGTTAAAAATTTTAATTATGCTATATCAGACCGAAATGAGCCATTAAAAATATATACTTCAGACAATCGAGAATGTAACAGTATTAGTCAGGAAGCTGCTAGTGTCTACGGCCTTCTGGGAGAGATATCAGTGGATGGTATCACTTTAGAAACTTTTCTGAACAACCAGAGCATCGAGTTAGTTGATTTGTTGAAGATAGATATTGAAGGTGCTGAAGAAGCCGTCTTTAACTCAACTAGCGATGCCACGCTCTGCAATGTTAAGCAGATAACTATAGAGTTTCACGATTTTATGCCAGGTTCTATTAGCACTGAGGAAGTTAACAAAATTACCAACAGGTTAAAAAGATTGGGTTTTATCTGCATCCCCTTTTCATACCTGTTCCCTGACATGGATACCTGTGACTTCTTATTTATTAATACGAATCGATGTAGAATTCCCTATAAAGACTGGCTGGGTTTTCAAATGATTAAGTTGCTTCTAACAATAGAAAAAACTAAGTCATCTCTACTCAGTTCCGCTGGAAAGCCCGAACAAAGTGTTGCCAATTAGCGCGCTGAATACATCGACGGGAAAGTCGAGCGGAATCCCATTCAAATCTATCACTTTTATTTCTCTACAATCAGCTCTGGCAGGGCAATCAAGCAATTTAGTGCCGGGTTCCCTGGATTGATTCCTTCGCAGACTCAGGATGGGAGTAATTCTCCAATCCCAAATCCCAAATCCCAAATCTAAAATCGGCTGACCATTTTTTCATGAATCATCTTCATCTGTGACAATTCTTCCAGCAGTCCCTGCGGTAGAGGAATTTTCACGGCTTCCAGCATACTTTGAATCCGATGCCTCCAATCGTGACGGGCTAAACTCTCAACATAGTTGCGTTTGTATATAGAATTAAGCCTCACCTCGTCCTGTAAAAGTTCATTAATGAATTCAACACTTTTTTGCGGGTCATCGGGCAACTCAATAGTAGCATCTTCCCAATTCATCAACTCATCCATTAGAGGTGTAGTTGGACGCTTCCCAACTACCGCACCGCCAGTCGCAGTACCATAAAACCAACGCAGTGTAATAAACGAGTAAGGAAACCGGCGCATACCAGGATAGAGAGTGTCAAATGCCAAGGTGAGTTTGCTATGTCTGAGAATGTGAAATAGCAGCAGAGTATCTGGCTCGTCTTTACGCATTTCGTAAGGCAATTTCGGAAATTCCTCTCCCGTTCTGGGCGTAGATTTAAAGTAAATTTGTTCGGAACCAGGTTGATTGAATTTATTTAAAAACACAGTGTCATACTGTGAAGGTATCCGCCCGAAGCTTGTTAAATCAATTGAACGCTTGAGTTGACACGAACCCTGATCTAGAACATCAGCAGCAAAAGGGATCAGCGATACTGGTATACCAAAACGTTTTTTCAGCTCATCTATAATTTCTGGAAGTGCCACGAATAAATGATCTAAATGATAGACATTTTTTGAATAAATTTCCGGTGCCCAAGAATCGAAAATATAAGCGATGACAACATCAAAACGCTCCCTCCACTTAGGTATACTGGAGAGTAGTTCCAGATCGGCTCCTGATATACCAATCATCAGTAAAACATTGGGTTTGTCCGACAATTGAGGTAAAAGTGGTAAATTATATAAACCTGTAGTAGACTTAACAACTTTACGGACTATTCGATTAGCTAGCGGATAAAGTGTGGATGACCACTGGATTACATCGCGGGCCGATGGTACCAAAAGTTGTGCGTTGCAGGTTCGTACAACAATATTTTCTAATTCATAAACTGGGTCCCAGGATACATTTGAGACTAAAGCCCGTGAAGAAAGTACAAAAATATTCATAGCTAGTTCCTTATTTGAGTAGATTATCCGAGCTATTGTACTAATCAATAAAATAGTAGAGTAGATAGGTTCACGTTTGCACTGCAAAATCTCCTGGATTAGTTCCCCAATTTACCCAGCTAATCGCTTCTTTAGCAGATCGCACTTTTGGCGGCACTCGCAAGGCATGAAGGTGTCCCGTACTGGGGCAAGTCATTTTTAACAAATAAATTGGCTCTATGTCAATATGATTCTCAATTTTCAACAAAGTATATTCTTGCCAAATATCCAATTCAGTTGCTTGCAATTCTTGACAAATTCTCGGATAGCCGATCGCCTGAATCAAAACTCGCCGCACTTCGGCATTCTGTTCTGTTAACAGCCATGAAGCTTGCCAAGACTGCGACGGAACTTGACCAATTATTTCCGGCAGTCGGACGCCGCGATAAGAGTATACACTGAACTTGTCAGCAAATTCAACCGCTGGTTGACCTTCTGCGTGGAGCAAATATTCGCTATCAAAATGAAGTTGGATCGGGCGATCGCACACAAAGCACATTTTCTCAAACGGGTAAATCCAGCCGCAGTTTTCCACTAAAGATTTAAAGGCTGAGTATAAAGGGCGATCGTACTCCAAATTTAACACACCAATACAAAAATCCACCCAACTTCCGTGACAGGCTGACAGTTCGGAAACTATGCTGTTATTATGATAAGCCTGATCTATCAGGAATTTCTGAAATCTCCCCCCCAACTTCCTTGCTAATTTGACGTAAACTTCGTCTTTAACATGAAGGTGCAGTTGATTCATCAGTTGAGCGTACAGCGGATTATAGAGTTGGCTGTAAATCTTATTTTCTAATTCCCTGCCGAGTTGACTTCTTAATATATCGTACAATTCATTATGAATTTTGTTTCGGATTTCGCTGGCCATTCCCAGACCCGAATCGCGTATCCTTAGCGCTTCAACTGCTTGCAAAGCTATGTAAGGGCTGTCACAGAAAATAATTTCCGGTTCACGACAGCGGATGATGTTGTAGGCGGTGTTGATGGCCGCTGTCGCTTGCGGGCGATCGATCGGTTTTATCGAAAGTCCAATTTGTCGCCACTTCTGGCGATAAATCGGAATTAGCGCTGTTTGTTCTGGAGTCATTGCGATTATTGGTACAGATATATTAAATGAATTCCGGTTGTATTGGAATGATTAAACCGCAGAGGGCGCAGAGAATACAGAGAAACGGAAGAGACAGATGAATCATTCCGATGCCAACGGATTTGATATTATTTGATTTCCGCTCAATTTTTTTCGCTCTCGCCTCTGGTAAAAAAATATCATTAAGTTTGTAATAACACGTAATTTTCCCTACCCACCTCTTTTATTAGAGGCGTCAAATTATTGGTATAAATTAAGGATTCTTTGCAAAACACCTAAAATCATAGGAACATTATCGAGACAATAAACATCAACATCAATAATTAAATTATTTCCTTCTAATTTAAGAAACCGCCAGACAACGCCAGTAGTTACGCAGCCATATACTGCGGGTATGGAATTGTGTTGGCGTTCGTTAAATAGCTGAGCCGCTACCATTTGTGCTGCACACTGGGGCAGACAAGATTCTATTTCTCCGCTTTTCGTTTCTCTCAATGCAAAAATAGGCACTTTAATTTCAAAATCCAACGGCACGGAAGACAATAGAAAGTCGCATTCCCCATTCAATCCCAGCTCAGAATCTACATCAAATGACCAACCCGAAAAAAGAGAAAATTGTCTGTTGTTTCTTTCTCTCAAATCTAACATGATTGGTGAAATAATCCGTTCGGAACGTTCTTTGGCAGTTGTAACAGCAGTATTAGAACTAATTTCGATGGTTCTCCAAAGCCATTCGGAGGGTTCTACAGGAACAACCTTGGCACTCAAAATAGGACTGAGTGATAGATCCAATCCAAACAGCTCATTTAATTGTTGGAAAGTAAAGGATTTGTAAGGCATATTTCTCTAATACCTAGGTGAAAATAAAGATTACTTCGAGATAGAAAGCGAGTTGAGAAATCCTAAATAGGATTGTAGAAAAACTTCCACCAAAGAAACCTGGTTTCTGCGAAAAATCTTGGTTTGGTAGCGAAGTCTCTAGGAAGAAACCCGGTTTCTCACCGCGTAAGTCCTAATATAGCAACCCTTGCAGAATTGGTAAACCTCTCTTTTCTGCCTTCTTCCCTCTTCTTTCTATCGCCCGATCGCTCAATCCTTCTACCGTCTTTTTTCTGCCCTCTTTGTTGTTTCTTCTTTCTTCTATCCGTTACATTCGTTACAAAATCCGTTGCCGAACTTCCCTCTAAACATTTAACCACTCAAGGAGTACCCTGGGCGCCGGCAACAAAATCATTAACAAAAGCCCGATCGCCAGCAACCCCAAAAAATCCCGCCGATTATCCAATTCACTGACATCATTCAACGCCGGTTCGTCGTTTAGCGGCGTGAAAAACAAAATAATCGCCCACAGCAGCAAACCCTGTTCCAAAAAAGAAAGCAGCAGCATACAAAGTCTAGCAACTTGCCCGATCGCCATACTCGCTCGCTGGCCGAACATCGCGTGTACAATGTGCCCGCCGTCGAGTTGTCCCACCGGCATCAAATTAAACGCCGTCACGATCAAACCCAAATAACCCGCCACCGCTACCGGATGCAAATCGATCGCAGTTTCCGCATTGAAAGCACCACCCAAGGTTAACTTGCTCAAGAGACTCATCAGCAGCGAAAAATTGGGTTTGAAAGAGTCAAAATTTAACATTCCCGACTTGTCTGACAGCGGTACAATTGTCGAATGATCCAAACCCCAAATTAATAATGGCACTGCCGCAACTAAACCCGCCAGGGGCCCGGCAATACTAACATCAAATAAAGCTCGGCGGTTGGGAATTGGACTCCGTATTTGAATGAAGGCGCCAAAAGTTCCCAAGAAAAAAGGAATCGGAATAAAATAAGGCAAAGTCGTGCGAATTTGGTAAAATCGGGCAGCTAAATAGTGGCCGGATTCGTGAATTCCCAAAAATGTAATTAAAGCCAGCGAGTAAGCCAAACCCTGCAACAACATTGATGGGTTGGACTGCAAAGCTTGTTCAGTAACTCCGGCAAGTCGCGCCCCGACAAGCGTAGTCGTAAACACCGTGATTAGCAGCAAAGCTAATGCGAAAAATGGCCGGGTTACAGATTCGGTTTTGACAGGAGTTTCCCCTGATTGGTGGCTGGGATTGGGAACTATAGCAAAAAAAGGTTGACCGCTCAAGCTGTTTTGAAATACTACTAAAAAGCGATCGCCAAAAAGCCTCTCCACATTCTCCCGAATCGCCTGATAAGCCGCCTCCGGGTTCGTCCGCAACTGTCCGCGACAAATTACAGCTTGCGGCCGAAATTCCAAATCTCGCAAAAAGTAAATTGACCAAGGAAAACAATCGCGCAAACTCGCTTCTTCTTCTTGATTGATCGGGCGCACGGGCGGTTTTGGCTTTACAGGTTCAGTCGCAGAGTCTGCTACCTGCTCTGCCGTTTCGGCAGTAATTTTCTTGCGCCCCAACTGTACCAAAAACCAATACAAAAAAGGGCAAACCAGAAAAGGTATAATTACCAACTCCGGCGGTACAGTTTTGCTGGTGCCGTAAACTAACATCCAACCACTCCAAATCAGCGCGGGCGCCATCATTACCAGCCACAGCAGCCATATCGGAGTCCTGGTGATGCGGCTGGTGCCGTTTTGCAACAAGAAGTACGATATCAGCCCCAATACGAACAACCATAGTAAAAAGAACATAATATTTATCCCATTCCCTTCTGAAATACTTCCTTGAAACAACAGAGTTCAGTCTCCAAACAACCCAGGCCCGTGCTCGACAATATCCTGGCTTTCCCCCCTAACCGGGATACCCTGGGTGCAACAGCCTATTTCATTGTAGAAAACCAAACTAACATCCTGGTGGATTGTCCCGCTTGGGATGAGATTAACCAAACATTTTTGCGGGAACACGGCGGCGTGCGACTGCTGTTTCTCACCCACCGTGGCGCTATCGCCCAGGCGCGGGAGATTCAGGAAGCCACGGGGTGCGAGATCCTGATTCAAGAGCAGGAAGCTTATTTACTGCCGGGTTTGAAGGTGACGGTTTTTGAGCGAGAATTTGTGGTGAGCGATCGAATCAAAGCATTTTGGACTCCTGGCCATTCTCCTGGTTCCTCTTGCCTTTATCATAGTGGCAGCGGTGGGGTGCTGTTTTCGGGTAGGCACTTGCTCCCCAACCGAGAAGCCGCCCCAGTACCGCTGTTGACGGCAAAAACTTTTCACTGGCCTAGGCAAATTAACAGCGTCAAGTCAATTATCGATCAATTTTCGCCGGAAACTTTACAGTATATTTGTCCCGGTGCAAATACTGGTTTTTTGCGGGGAAAAGGATCGATCGATCGAGCTTTTGAGAAATTAGCCAATCTGGATTTAGCTGTTTGTTTGCAGTCAAAACCTGAACCCTAAATGTATGCTACAACATCAAAAAACGATCTGACGCGCTAATTATAGCGGTAAGGTGCGCCCTTACGCACCCTACATTATTCTTCAGTCTCTTAGAAAGGAAGTTCTTTGGTGAAGTAGCGGTTTCAACCGCCGATTCTTACCGTGGAAAAAACTGTGGAAAAAACCGAAAAACAAAAAATGCTCGCCGGCGAATTGTATTTAGCTGCCGATGAGCAATTAATTTTAGATCGCCAGCGAGCCCGCCGCCTCGCCAGAACCTACAATTCTACCCGCGAAGACGAACCAGACAAACGGTTAGAAATTCTCGCAGAATGGTTCGGTGCAGTTGGCCCAAAAGTTGAAATCGAGCCACCTTTCTACTGCGACTACGGCAGTAATATTTATGCGGGAAACGGATTGTATATGAATTTTGGCTGCGTGATTCTCGACTGCAATCGAGTTAACATTGGCGAGAATTTGCTGTGTGGCCCCAACGTACAAATTTACACCGCTCTTCACCCCACAGACCCGGAAATGAGGCTTTCTGGCCTAGAACTCGCCGCTGAAATTAATATTGGCAATAATGTTTGGATTGGCGGCGGCAGTATTATTTGTCCAGGAGTCACTATTGGCGACAATAGCACGATCGGCGCAGGCAGTGTTGTTGTCAAAGATATTCCCGCAAACGTCGTGGCGGCGGGGAATCCTTGCCGAATCATCCGGCATCTACCTTGATGTGGTACGATCGACACAATCGTGCGATCGGCTCCTTGGAGCTTAACTCAACAATTTTAGGTATTAGAACAGCCAGTTTGAGATTTTCCACGTAAAATCCCCGAAAAAAACCGTGCAATAAATCTAAAATCTAAAATCTAAAATCGCTTAATATCAAATCCGTTAGCATCGGAATAGTAAATTCGAGTTGACGGTTGACGGTTGACAGTGAACAGTCAACAGTCAACAGTGAACAGTCAACAGTCAACATCATTCCGGTGTTACCGGAAATGATATAATTTCTCGTTCCCGGTTTCCACACTACCAAGCTTTTCTTATGACGACTGCAACAGTTTATCCCAACGCTCCTGATCTCGGCATCGACGACTACATAGCAGTCGGTGTAGCTACCTGCTTCATCAAAGAAGAAGGCGAAGTTTTTGAAGTGCAAGTAATCGAAGCTATTCCCTCAGCAGCTTTAGAAGCAATTGTGAAGGGAATTCCCACATCTTATTTAATGGTTTGCGGGACGACTTTGGGAGCAGTGCTCGACGGCGAAACACCCAAAATGTTGCCAGAATTCCCGACATCAGCTCAGTTTAGCGAAGAATTTGCCTTTCGGGCGATCGCCGCTGCCCGCACTTACAAAATCCGCCCCCAAGCTCAACTTCACATTCCCTTGGGAACAGTTCGCAACGACTTTACTTATTCCTTAGAACGCAAAAGGGTGCTCAACTCCGAGCGCATCATTCGCACTGAAGACAATGTGAAACAGCACGAACACACCCACAAGGTTCTTTAAACAAATCCCGCAACTGGGGCAATTTAGCAGTGCCTCAGCCAGCGGATGCACGGAAAATAGTTTTGATTGTTGAGATGTAAATTAAAGATTTAACAAGTTTTTCCTTCATTAATAATGAACGAAAAACTTTTAATATTTCGTTATTAAGCAATACTGCGGACAGTTTTTGATTACCAACCGTAGAATAACGGTTTCAATGCGATTGCGTACTCGAAATACCAACCGAAACTCAAGGGTTTCAGACTAGGAACTAAAAACAGTCTGGACTATTGATTAAGACAAACACCAAACATCTCAACCTAAAATGTCTACTGCTCACCTCACCTAAATAACATAAATTATTAACGACTGTAAAAAAGAATTAAGTAGTTGATGAAATTTTTTAATTTGTCAAAAATGTGGTATGATATGATTCCTGTTTAACAAAGTGATATCAAGTCGGGTAGCATCGGAATTAATATTACCCACCGCCAGGACACGGCAGTGCCGTGTCCCTACAATTAATCTGGGTAGGGAAACGGCACTGCCGTGTCCTTTATATCATTTCGGTGCAACCGGAAACGATAGGAGCCGCTCGGCGGGAAAAAATTAAAAAATCCCCGCAATTATTGAATGCTAGTAGTTTAAGACGACTGGCAGGCGGGCGAGTAGATAGTAGGTGAGCTAAGGATTTCAATCTCACAAATTGGTCAAACCATGCGAAGCTTTGCGAGAGTAAAGTGGTGGAAATTAACTCAACTATTGCCAGCGGGATTAAAGGGCGAATACCATCTTGGGTACCAAACTGCGCTCTTAATTTTGGGGGGAACAATTCTGGCAGCTAGCATTACGGGTTGTATCAGCTATCAAAGCGTTCGCCGCTTGATTATCACCAATTTAGAGCGAAATGCTTTGTTAGAAGTTAGGGAGCGCGCCAACAAGATCGATCGCTGGCTCGGCACTAGAAAGGCTGAGATCGAAATCCTCGCCCACACTCCTCCCGTTCGTTCGATGAATTGGTCAGTGGCACAGCCTTATTTAAAATCGGAAGTAAATCGACTGCAAGAATTCCAGCACTTGGCATTAATTGATCCCGACGGTTCTTATTTCACCACAAAAGTGGGCAGATCCTTGATTAATGTTAGCGACCGCCAACACTTCAAAAAGGCAATGGCTGGGGAAGTCTATGTTTCAGATCCTACCATTTCTCGCACGCTCAAAAAACCAAGAAGGATTGTTCCCATTTCGGCTCCAGTGTGGTCAAGTTCGGTAAATTCTCTTGATAAAACAACCGAAAAGCCGATCGGAGTAATGAACGGCGTCATTAGCATGGCTCGAATTGCCGAAGTAGTAGGAAAGCTGGAATATGGGGCAGGAACTTACGCTTTTGTTCTCAATTCTCAAGGAGTGCCGATTGTCCATCCCGACGCTCAATTAATCGGAAATATCCACAAGCCGGCTCCGAGTCTTTTAGAGTCCGCAGATGCTAATTTGGCGAATGTAGCGCGGGAGATGGTTTATCAAAAAACGGGCATTGTGCTGACTCAAATCAACGACGCCAGAGTTTATGTTGCCTATCTTCCTTTAGAACAAGCTGAATGGTCGATCGCCCTCGTAATTCCCCGCGACAATCTCGAAAAAGAACTCCTTCCTTTCAAGATACTAGCAGTAGCCGCCGGCGTACTTGCCGCCGCAGCTATTTTCGCAACAATGGTGGCGCTCAAGCTGTTTGTCCTAAATGGCATTCGCAGTCGCACAGAAGCCCTTCTCCACCGCTTGACCGGCCGCATTCGCGCTGGCTTGGGCCTCGATCGCATCCTCCAAACTACAGTAGACGAACTCGGTACTTTACTGAAGCTCGATCGAGCAATTTTCGCATGGTACGACCCCCGACAAGATACTTTAGAATTTGGCTGGGAATATTGCCGGGGAGGTTTGCCGGGGCGCTTGGGAATCTTTGGTGTTCCAGGAGGGCCCTCTGGAGATTTAGCTGCACGGCTTCACCGCTGCGAAACCATACTGCTACATAAAACCGCCGCCCCTGATGCCACAGAGTCTGAGGAACACGCCCATATCGAACTCACAAATCGTCACTACGCAGCAGTACCCGTACTAACTCAGAATCATCGGCTTGGATATCTGTTCGCCTGTGCAAAGCGCCGGTTTGCGACTCCCGACGAGGTGGAAGTTTTGGAAGCAATTGCAGACTCGCTGGCGATCGCAATTTCCCAATCCCAACTCCACAGGCAAATTCAAGAAGAAATCCAACTTTTGGAAGAAGTATTAGCCCAACTCAGAATCACCGAAGAGCTTTTAGTACAAAGCGAAAAAATGACAATAATCGGTCAACTAACCGCCGAAGTTGCCCAGGAAATTAATAACCCAATTAACTTTATTTACGGCCGCCTGATTCACGTTAACGATTATCTCAAAGATTTGCTCAATATAATTCGCCTCTATCGCGAACACTATCC
The DNA here is from genome assembly GCF_036702455.1 of Microcoleus sp. D2_18a_D3. Taxonomy (NCBI): domain Bacteria; kingdom Bacillati; phylum Cyanobacteriota; class Cyanophyceae; order Oscillatoriales; family Microcoleaceae; genus Microcoleus; species Microcoleus sp. D2_18a_D3. Next base: position 8,434 of record NZ_JAUBTK010000038.1, on the reverse strand, counting down.
CGAACCTGTGCCGCGAATTGCCAAAGAAATAGAGGCCTGCGACCTAGATTTTATCAGCGAAGAGTTGCCGCAAATCCTCAATTTTTTGAAAATAGGAGCCGATGGCATTCGCCAGATAGTCCTGGCTTTGCGAAAATTTTCACTTGCTGACGAAGCCAACAAAGAAACCGCCAACGTTAATGAGAGCATCGACAATATTTTGCTGTTGCTGGCTCACAGACTGGAGCAAAAAATATTAGTAGTCAAGGAGTACCACAACCTGCCGCCAATTTTTTGTTATCCCGGTCAACTGAGCCAGGTATTCGCAAGTCTGATCATCCATGCTATAGATGCAGTTAAAAATATTGAAAATTCCGCTCAAATTATTAAGATAAAGACCGATATTGTCGAGGAATATAAAGGCAGATTTATTGTTGTAGCGATCGCCCACAATGGCTCAATAATTCCGCCGGAAATTCAACACCGAATATTTGAGGAGTTGGGCCCTACTAAATCCTTTAAAAATTTAACAGGGTTGGAGTTGTCGGTTTGCTATAAAATTATTGTAGAATTGCACGGCGGCCGCCTGACAGTTGAATCTCCGGTTCAACCTCAAATTAAATCTCAAACTGGGGGCGGTGCTGAGTTTATGGTAAAATTGCCGATCGTTTGATATCTATCGCATTTTGCCGCCAGGGAAACCCGTCGCAAATCTAGCTAGCAAGCTGCGCGAAAAGCTTAATTTCGGTTTGTACTGACGACTTTAGCCATAAAACAGAGGGCTGAAGTCCTCACTACAAACCTAACGCTCATTTGTTTTGTTAACCCAAATTGCTATGAAGGTACACTAAAATATAGGGTAAAAGTAGAGGAAATCCAATATGGCGAACAAACTTCAGGTACAAATCCAGGAAACGGTTGAGGAACTAGAGCATCGACTCGAACGGAGTGCGATCGCCGTAAATAAAGAAAAATTACTGGTATTATACTGGCTGGCCACCAAAAAAATCCAAAAAAGAGCAGAATTAGCCACGATGTTGAAACGAGACGAATCAACAATATATCGTTGGTTAAGAGCTTACAAACAAGGTGGAATTAATGAATTACTTAGCATAAAAAAAGCTCCCGGAAAGACTCCACATATTCCACCCTCCGTGAGAGAAAAATTAATCAAAAAACTGCAAGAACCCCAGGGAGAAACAAGTTATGGCAAATTACAGCTCTGGCTAGAAAAAGAATGCGGAATTAAAGTGAGTTATAAAGTGGTACATGACCTAGTACATTATAAATTGAAAGCTGACCTGAAAGTCCCAAGACCCCAAAGTAACAAAGCGAACGAAGAGGTGCAGGCAAGCTTCAAAAAAAAACTATGTGAGCTCATCAAAGTAATGATTAAATATTTCGGAAACTCCAAGCCTGTAAGGATATGGTGTCAGGACGAGAGTAGATTTGGATTGATTACGTGAGCAGGGCAGAATGATTACATTAAAGGGGGTAAAACCCATTGGCAAAAAGCAATGGAAACGAGGAAACTTTTATATTTATGGAGTCGTAGAGCCAGCAACAGGCGAACAATATTATCAAGAATTTTCTCAGCTAAATTACAACTGTTTTCAAGAGTTTTTAAATGGATTTGGTCAAAAATACTCAGAGACTTTCAATCTAATTATCATGGATAATGGTAGCTTCCATAAAGCTCTATTATTAGACTGGGCTGACCATGTAATGCCAATATATTTACCTGCCTATAGTCCTGAATTAAATCCGATTGAAAGATTGTGGGAGCCTACAAAAAAAGACCTCAAGTGGGAAAATTATTCGAGTTTAGATAAACTCAAAGAACAGGTAAATACAATTATCAAATCTCTCACGAATGAAGAAGTTTTATCCCTCTGTGGTTGGGACTATATCCTTGAAGCTATATTAAGTGCAACTTCATAGTAAATTGGTATAACCCAAATTGCTATGATAGGATTAGGGAAATAATAAAGGTGCAACCACAGCAAACAACCAACCTCCCATTACCAAGACTTCCGCAACAATTAATAAAATATTTCTGTTAATTTTCACATTAAGCATTTTCACATTAAGCATTTTCACATTAAGCATTTTCACATTAAGAGCGATCGACCAAAGAGCGAATTTTCTTCCACCAAGCAGCCGGCGAATCCTCCGGGCGATACGCGGCATCAAACATCGACAAAATTAGGGGCAAACCCCCCACCTTCGCACTCATCAACAAGTGCATTGCCAGACAAAACACCAATACCACCCAACCAGAAGCGTGTAAATAATACCAAACCCGCGTCAATTCCCCAGCCGGCAGCCATTCTTCCTTAACCATACTGCCAGAAGCGATCGCCCAAGTCAGTGCCAGCAACATCAACGTATTCACAATCCGGTGCAAACTGTACCACCAAATCGGTTTTCCCAACTGCGTTAGTTTCCCAAAAGAATCCGGCTGCACCAAGCGTTTTTGACCTGCGTGGAAACTGTACAATGCAAAAGCCGGCATTATTCCTAACAGCAACATCTTGCCAAAAGTGCCGTGAATCCCGATAATATCTGCAATCTGAGGCACGGGGACTTTGCCAAACCGCCCATCGTAGGTGTTGTAAACCAGAAAGGCGCTCAAAATTGCTAAAAGGGCGATCGCAGCGTTAACCCCGTGCAGTAACCTGAGCAGCAGTGGCTGGTACAATCTAGATGGCATCGTTAATTCTGCTAGTTGATAAATAATCTTTTACATAATACAGCTAAGCGCAAATTTTTTCAACCCTCGCCAATTGTGAAATAAATCTGAAAGAAAAATGAAAATATTATGATAAAAACGCAATAATATCAAAATTAAGTGTAAACTAAAACAGTCAAGAGGAACACTTTATTTATAACACCTAACACTTTACAAAAATGGATACAGCCACTACCATCTTACTTTCCTTGGGACTAGCAGCAGATGCTTTTGCTGTCGCTGTTTCAAGCGGTTTAGCAATCAAACACATGAAGGTCAATAAAGCTTTAAAAATTGCCTTATTTTTCGGAGGTTTTCAAGCTTTAATGCCCGTAATAGGATGGCTCATCGGTCTTAGTTTTAGTTTTTTGATAACACCGATCGACCATTGGATAGCTTTTGGGCTGTTGAGTTTCATTGGCGGGAGAATGATTTACGAATCGCTGCAAGGCGAAGAATGCGAGAAAAAGTTCAATCCCTTAGATACGGGGACTTTGATAACGCTTTCGGTGGCGACGAGTATCGATGCCCTCGCAGTTGGCATCGGATTTGCTGTTCTGAAAGATTCTATTGCTCTTGCGGTGACTGCGATCGGATTTATTACTTTCTTTTTAGCCTTTGCAGGCGTGTTTATCGGGCACAAGTGCGGCAACTTGTTTGCAAATAAAATTGAGATACTGGGTGGAGCAATTTTGATTTTCATTGGCAGCAGAATCTTGTTTATGCACTTGACAGAAGTGCCATTAGTCATTAGTCATTAGTCATTAGTCAGCAGTCATTAGTCAGTAGTCATTGGTAATGGAATGGGTAATTGGGAAAAAGGTAATTGGCAAAAAGATAATTGGGAATTTTCCCAAATGACAACTGACAACTGCTTTCCTGACAACTGACAACTGACAACTGACAACTGACCCAAAAATGCTATAACAGCAATACTGTGTTAAAGGATAAAAATTTCGTGCTGAAACTTTACGGCGGAGCCCGCAGCAGGGCCTCAATTGTCAAGTGGTATCTAGAAGAAATAGCGGTTCCCTACGAATTTGTCACCCTGGATATGCAAGCAGGGGCGCACTTGCAGCCAGAGTATCTCGAAATTAACCCGATCGGCAAAGTACCGGCAATTGTTGACGGAGATTTTAAACTTTGGGAATCCGGCGCAATTCTGCTGTATTTAGCTCAAAAACATGGTAAAATGCCCGCGACTTTGGAGCAGCAAGCTCAAATCGTGCAGTGGGTCACGTTTGCTAACGCCACCCTGGGGCCGGGAATATTTACAGAAGCAACTCGCGATCGGGAAACTCCCAAGTTGTTAAAACCGTTAAATGAAATCTTCGAGAAACAGCCGTTTTTAATGGGCGATGAATTCGGTGTCGCCGACGCAGCAGTCGGATCCATTTTAGCCTACATTCCCATGATGCTAAAACTAGACCTCAGTGCTTATCCGGCCGTTGTAGATTATATCAAGCGGATCACAGAAAGACCGGCTTTCAAAAGTGCGATCGGCGGTAGCTGAAGGAAGGCACTACACGGATTTTGACACGGATACACGGATGAATTATTGAGGGTGAGTCAGGAGTCAGGAGTCAGGAGTCAGGAGTCAGGAGTCAGGAGTCAGGAGTCAGAGGGCCGAGGAATAAAACTTAACATCTAAAAGCAGGGGCAATTCTGGAATTGCCCCTGCTTTTATTAAAATCAAACTTATCTAAATCCGACAGCCGCCTGCCAAACAAAAGCCAGCAGCAAGAAAAATACGGGAATGACCGGCAAAACATTAACCAAAGGCTCAAAAATCGAATAAGCTTCGGGCAGTTTTGCTAAGAGTAATGCAGCTTCCATGAATCAACCTACCTATCCAACACAATTTTCATAATTGTCGCATATCTTTACCCAAGGCAATCACGATCGATCGACTCTCGGTGCAAGCCAGTAGGCAAACTCTTCAGTAAATCGATCGGCCAAAATCGCCTCCCGCATCCTCCCCGTAAAGCGAATCAACTCCGTCACATTGTGAAGCGCCAGCAAAGTATACCCCAGCACTTCGTTAGCCCGCGCCAAATGGGCCAAATAAGCCCGACTGAATTTTTGGCAGGTATAACAAGGACAAGACTCATCCAGCGGAGCAAAATCCTCCCGGAACCGAGCATTTTTCAAACTCCAGCGTTCCCCACCCACAAAAGCCGTCCCGTGGCGGGCCAGCCGAGTCGGAATCACGCAGTCAAACATATCTACGCCACTCGCCACCGCCAGCGCCATTTCCCGATAAGTCCCAATCCCCATCAAATAACGCGGTTTATTTGCCGGCAACAGAGGCGCAGTCACCTTCACAATCTCTGCGATCAAATCCCCCGATTCCCCCACACTAACGCCGCCGATGGCGTAGCCTGGTAAATCCAAATCTACCAACTGGTTCGCCGCGCGCGATCGCAAATCGGGGAAAACACCCCCCTGGACGATTCCAAACAAAGCTTGATCCGGGCGCGAGTGAGCTTGAATGCAGCGTTGCAGCCAGCGGTAAGTGCGATTTGTGGCAGCCTCCACCTCTTCCCGCGTAGCGGGGTAAGGGGGACACTCGTCAAAGGCCATAATCACATCAGCGCCCAACTCATTCTGAATTTCGATCGATCGTTCCGGCGTCAAATTAATCATGCGGCCATCGCGGGGAGAGCGAAAAGTCACCCCATCATCAGTAATCTTCCGCATTTGGCTCAAGCTAAACACCTGAAAGCCGCCCGAATCCGTCAGCATCGGGCCCGGCCAAGCCATAAATTTGTGCAATCCGCCCGCGCCTGCGACAATCGCTTCCCCCGGCTGCAAATGCAAGTGATAAGTATTTGCCAAAACCATTTGAGAACCCGCCGCCTCAAGATGTGCCGGGGTCAAAGTTTTGACATTCGCTAGCGTCCCCACTGGCATAAATTTAGGCGTTTCCACCACACCGTGGGGAGTGGCAAAAACCCCTGCACGCGCTTGGGTATGGCTGCAATTAGCCTGACATTTAAAAGAAAATTTCGCCCTGTCCTGAGTCATTAGTCCCCGATGCTCGTTAACCGCTACTCGGCCGTCTGTGTTATCTAATCTATTGTTGTTGACATCGCGACAAAAAACTCATGACCCCGCCCAAAAACGGATACAAGTTTCCGACAAGCGTCGTGGAGGGCCAAAAATTTTAGACCTTAGTTCTAACTCCCAGATTCAATGCTGCAAGTAAATCTAAAATCTAAAATCTAAAATCTAAAATCGACTGACTGACGATTAAAACGGGGAATCATCGTCGTCCAATTGTAGATCCCAGTTGCCTGAGAGTACCTGATCGACAACCGCATCCAAAGCCGCAGCATTTAAATTCCGGGCGAATTGCTCTTGCAAAGGATTGGAGAGGGGAATTAACCGCAACTGCCGTCCATCTTGAATCAGGTCAAAATAAGCACCATCTTCAGGGGACTGTTTCAGTTCCAGGTAATCAAAACTATACACGTTCAAATAAAGCGCATGGTTGGCAATCAGGGTAGAACGGTGGGGGTTGGCGAAGACTTCGAGCACATAACCTTCCCCTTCGCTATAAATCTGGCCATCTTGTATGTGAAGGTAGCGGACACGTCCTAAATCAAACAGCAATCTTTTGATATCGCGTTTGTTGACGACGATCCCTGTATCGATGATGCAAGGAGCAACTACCCTGTTATTCAATTGATCGTGACTCATGGAGTAAAAGCCTCTGTTGTAGTATTTTCCCGTCTTGAAAATCAGGGAGTTAGCTAGAATTTTTGGGAATGGAAACGCGGATCTTGAGTTTAGTCATTTTAGATAGGGAGCTTTGGGATCGCTGCCGACAGAGGTTTTCCGGGGAAAAGAGCGGGCGACAGGAGGAATGCTCGATCCAAAAAACTAGGGTGTTACAGTCCAATTCTGGCACACACTAATCGATTGACAACTGCATACCTGATGAAAAACTTTCTATCTTATGGTGGATGATAAATTGGTTCGCTCTACGATCGACTTTTTCCGGAATCAAGGCGCTGCCATAGCAGCCGCAGTCGCTTTTTATACTTGTTTGCCGGTACCGGTGTCTTGGACTTTGGAGTTTCGGGGCATTGCCCGCTTGGCACCGGCGATCGGGCTTTTGATTGGGGGGATGCTGGGACTGGGGGATGTTGGGTTGCAGTTGTTGGGAATGCCTGCTCTGACTCGATCGGCCTTGGTGGTAGTTTTGGGCATCGCGGTGACTGGCGGGCTGCACCTAGACGGGGCAATGGACGCGGCGGACGGGCTGGCTGTACCCGACCCGGTACGCCGGCTGGAAGTCATGCGGGACAGCGTTACAGGGGCATTTGGGGCGATGGCTGCGATCGCGATCGTGCTGCTGAAAACTGCCGCTCTCTCGGACTTGAATAACTATCGGTGGCTGGCTTTGATGGGCGTCGCGGGTTGGGGAAGGTGGGCCCAACTGGTGGCGATCGCCCGCTATCCATATCTGCGGGCCGAGGGTAAGGGAGCTTTTCACAAGGAATCGATTTATTCTCCTTTTGATTTTATCCCAGGAGTGCTGTTGCTGCTGAGTTTGAGCGTGGTGCAAGTTGTATTGGAGGGCGATCGGTGGCTGTTGGCGGTGGGGATGGCTTTGGGGGGAAGTGCGATCGGAATTTTTGCCGGAGCCTGGTTTAACCACCGTTTGGGCGGCCACACGGGCGATACTTACGGTGCTGTAGTCGAGTGGACGGAGGCTTTGTTGCTGTGTCTTTTGGCAGCATTGGAAGGTTAAATTGTTTCTGAGTTAACGGCATCATTCTGCATCATCCAAACGAAAAAGCTGAGGATTTGCTCGACTGGGGGCAGAGGATAGACGGATAAGTCGATCGTCACAGTTTGGTTTTCGAGTTTGATAAATTGCCATTGAATGCCATTACTCACGCTCCCATAGATGATGGGGATGTTTTTTTCTTTGGCTTGATTGAAGCGTTGAGCGGCCACCATTTCCGCAATACACTGACCCAATCCGCTTTTGAGGTCGGTCTTTTTAGCTTCGACAATTACAACGGCGGGGGCTTCAATTTCTAGGACTTCGGACGATCGCGTCAGTAGAAAATCAAACACTCCATTCAGTCCGACAGCTTCGTCGATGGTGAAGTCTTCGCCGGAAAAAAGGCTAATTTGGCGATCGAGAATCCGCCTCACTTCCAGCAGTACGGGATAGATGATTCCTTCCGATCGCGCTTTTTCACTTCCCGATGTAGCGACGATGGGGAGGCTATCATTGAGAGTACCGCTGAGAATGTCTGAGGGTGCGATCGGGTTTAGCGGCGGTATAAAGCGAGCTCCTTCTTGGACTGTGAGATCGAAGGCTTGTTTCGCTTTGGCGATCGTAGTAAATTGACTGTATGGCATAATTTTTTATAGTTGACCATTATAGGTTTTGTTTCGCTATTAATTACTGTAAATGATATTAATCGCAGCTACAATTCTCCTCGAACGGTACGGTGTTGCAAGGGAAATAAGTCATCGAGTTGAGTGACGGATTATTGGTCGGGTTGTCCAGTTTTTCGAGTACATTGCGAATCGAAACTCTACCCAACAAAAACTGGCCTTGCTGATTTACAGTATGAAGGGCTAAATATGCAAGTCATAGAAACCACTATCTACAAAATTTAATTAGGGCTTGCTGAAAAAGCCTCAAACCCTTACATCAAAAGACTTTGGCTCCTGACGGCGCTGAGCGTGTGTAAGATT
>NZ_JAUBTK010000037.1:0-68164 GCF_036702455.1 Microcoleus sp. D2_18a_D3 | reverse complement strand
CTAGCCATTGTTGAGCCGTCATCCATATTTCTGAGCTTGCATCCCTTCCAGTTCTCTCGCCCTACTATTTTCTGGAGGAGCCGAATAAATGTACCCTTACCACTCCCCGGTTTCCCGATTAAGTGGACGAACATCTGCAAGTCAAAAAACCGGAACTTAAGCAATCCGTTGATGACTGCCAACAGTTTGAGGATTTTCTGGTGGTCGCCCTGCATTGCCGTATTCATCCATCGGTAGGTATTTGGGCAATTGTTGCGAAGGATGTCAATCGCCGAGGCGTCAGTTCCCGTCAAGGGCTTGTACGAGTAAGGTAAGTAGGAAGTAAAACCCATACCCGGAGAATGTTTGAGGATTTCGCCAGTTGAGCTATCCCATACCGAATCATCGAAAGCGATGTAGCGTTTTCTATCCCAGATATCCCAACGCTTAACTCGTAAGTCATCAGTGAGCAGGCTCAGCACGTCTGTGATGTAGCTAGAACCTTTGTACTCAATATTTCTGGCATCAATGGTGGTTTTGACCAGGGTTCTAAAATTCCCATCGTCGGTACGCTCCCAATGCTTGCCCGTCCAAATCCGCCAAGTTTTGGTTTCGTTGTCAAATTTCCAAATCTGCCCGTAATCTTCCGCTAATTGGCGGGCAAGCCGTCTCGGTGTGGGAGGCTTTGATGCTGTGAAGTTTTGACCCTCGTCTGTGTCAAGATTGCTCTCCCATTCCTCAAAGCTGACTGACTTCATAAGAATCCGCCTGAACTCTTCTATTCCTTTTCTCTGGATAAAATCATCCATACCTTTGGTTTCTCCCTCAGTGCCAGGTTCCCATTGTGCAGTAATGCTGCGAACGGGGACACCAAACTTAAGCAACTGGTGGCCGAGTTTCCGCTGTTCCCAAATGACGTTTGGATTGGTCGCTGCATCTGCATCAAAGGCAATGATGAACCCAAAACCGGCACGGGCGTAAGCTTCTAGGGTGGGAACGAGATAGCGTTTGTTCTGCAAATCGCTAGCTTTCGCTGTCAGCCCCATACTGATGCCCATTAAGGCAATTGTCGGTAAGTCGTTGCTGCATCCAGCGATTGCTTTGAACGGCCCTTCGGTAATCAGGAGATAGGGATGGTCGTTAATGCGGTAGCAGTGCGGCTTGAGATTTTCTGGCTCCCAATAGTTTTTGTCGGTGGGGTGCTGGGGTAAGAATGCGTCGTACTCACCAAGGGGCGTGCGATATTTGGGCGGTTTTTTACTGCCAGAGGATTTCCAAGGTTTGTCCGGTCTGAACTGAAATTGTGTGGTTGCACCCATGAATAGGATGCCGCCCGACTTCGCTGCGTAACCCAAGTAAACTGATGCCTCGTCCGCAGATACGGTTCGGCAGGTGGCAAAGGTCCAATTGTTCAACAGCCCCCGGCTCTCAATGTGGCTCTTGTGTTTGGGGGAAAGATATGCGGTAGATTCAAATTGCTGTACAACGTTCATAGATGCCTCTCTCGCTACTCATAGCGCTGCGTGCTGGTTTTGTTTGCAAAAACCCGCTATATGTAGAAGAGACGGCTCTGCTGTAACTACCGTTGATGTGCAAAGGTGCAAAATCTGCGGTAATGGCAGAAATAGACTATGATGTATTTAAAGATTTTTTATTTTTGTTGTCTGCCGTCTCTTCTAAAGACTGCGGACTCTTTTTTTGTCTGGTCTAATCGCTGCCGGCGGTCGCTTGTTGACAACAGCCTTTTAAAATTTTATACGCGAACGTATTGCTTAGACTGACAGGAATGGCAGGGAAAGCGGGTTAATTTCAGCGACATTCATGGTGTATTAGTAGTTTTCTTTTTATTGCCCCGCTTGGCTTTGGTGGCTGGCGGGGGGGCAGTTTCACTGGGTGAATCATGGGTGCTGTCCGGTTTGGGGGTTGGGGGATTAGAAGGGTTTTGTTTTAGGTATTCCGCTATAGCTCGCTTAACTACCACTCGTGTCAGTTGGGGTACTGTTAAAAACTCCTTCTCAGCCCAAGCCCCTAGGTGCTCCATATCCTGCTTCTCCAGGTAAAGGGTTATTCGAGGTTTATCAGAGGGCATACAAGTGTTAAGGAGGTTGTCACTTTCTTAAACTCTACCCTTTACTACCTCGCTTTTTATTTAGGTACACCAAAACTCGACAAATACCTTACCTATTGTTTCATTTTGTCTGCGGGAATCCCATTTCCACAGGTAAGGTAAATATTGACAAGTACCTTACCTGTTGTTACTATACACTCAGGCACGCCAAAGTCAGTGTCGGCGTAAAAGGGTCATCCATAAAACTACCCCTTTTGTTGTCCAAAACTAACTTGAAAGGGCCTTAAATCCAATGCCCGCAACACTTTCGCAGATTGGCGTTCGTGGGCAGACAAAAAAACCAAACCAAACCCCGCCCCCTATGACTGGAAATCTTCTGAGGCGGGGTATGGCACTCACATTAATGAGGTTTTTCAATCATGACACAAATACCGATACCGATAACGGTTGAGGTGTCCGCTGCTGCTGCAACGCCAAAGGTGACGAGCGCTTCTTTGTATCCTTCGTTGTTGGCATCCGTGGACGCGATGGCAGAACCCGCTCTTTGGGTTTTGATGGAAGCGGTCGTTTACTCACTCCGCCAAAGGGACACGCTCACCCGCTCCATTAAAGAGTGCGGAACTGTTGAATGCTTCGGCGATAAGTGGCCGCAAGATTTTGATTTCTTGCCAACCGAATTGGAAGCGATCGCCCTAGTGGAGGCAATAGCCGACCAATTCTCCAGCCGCCAACTCCACACTTGCTGGCAATCGCTGCTGACCACTTGCAACCGTATCCAAAAGCTTGCCCTCATCGAAGCGATAACCTACGCCCAGCACTATTCATCGACGGTACTCCAAGCGCTCTCTGAATGCGAACTCTCGGATTTGTTTGAAGATTCCCTCGAACATTTGGATGTTTGGATGTCTGAACCAGAAGCGTTGAGGCTGATTCGCTTACTCTCCGGTTCCCTGTTAGCTGCATCAGAAGCTGCACCCACACCGGGTCATGGGAGGGACGATCGATGAAAGCACTCAAAAGCCATCAATTTCAGTGGAGCATTACCGTCACCCGCAAATACAATCCACCGCGCAAGATCGTAGTTTTCGGGCGCACGCCAGCAGAAGCGATCCAAGGTGCGGTATCTTCTGCCCGCGAAGTATGGGGTATCTGGGATGCCACATCATTTAGCGCGCCGGAAAGGAAATAATTTTTTTTGATTCTTCGTTAGCTACTTCGGGCGACTCCGAAAACAGCTAACGAAAGAATCAGAGTTTCAAGCATTTTAGCTAACAAGTAGCCAATCAAATGTCCACCAGAAAATGCCAACACCTAAAAAGCCTGTAGACGTAGCTGTTTTTAACAGTCGATGCGGCAAATGGAACCATCGAAATTACTTCAGAGCAGAGGTAAGGATAATTCTGGGTAAAGGGGGAAAACCGATGCCTGAAGCTACTTTCAAAACCCGACTCGCCCTTTTAGAAGCAGAATGCCCTGAGTTTGAAAGACAACCCTACCGCCGAACATTTTCTCAATTTCATTTGAACTGCTTGCTGACTCTAGAAACTTGGATTCTGGAAGCAAACCGCTGTATTGCCACTGTTCGAGAACGATTAGCACAAGAAGGATTACCCACCCATGAATACGGAACCGACAATTGACCGCCGCGACATCAAAACCAAATGGGGACTCAACAAAGTTTCTGACGTAACCAACGCTCGCAAAGCTTTAGGGCATTCTGATTGGCAAAACTCTCTTTTGAGTCCTGATGACACCGCAGAAATCGACCTTTACTTCGAGTTGGTACTCAATCAGCGAATTGCACCTCGTTTGGCACTCGAACAAATAGCAAGCACTCGCAACGGACGCGGTGAATACTGCAACGGCATCGACTCTGAAGCGATCGCCAGCGGGGAAAATCGGGATGCTGAGGAAGAAAAAAGTGGAGCGATACAAGCAATTGAAGGAATGACTCGCGAAGCATCCTTGGGGATGGCCGATGTTGCTGGAGCCGTTAGCGACCAAATCCTAGATGCTTTTAAGATTTCTCTGAGTGCAAATCTGACCAACGGTTTGAGCGATATGGCCTCCAATATCCGAGGTAATTTCAGCGTTCTCGCCTCGGCCGTAAAAGCAGCTCCATTGGATTTGCGGGATGCCAATCTACCCGCCCCAAAGCCTGTTTTACCAACCAAGCCAGTACCGCCACGGAGGATTTCACCAGGACTCTGGTAAACGCTTACCGAGAGCTAGGGGAAGCCCTAGCTTTAAGGCAGGCTCAAAGGGAAAAGGTGCTGCTGAATCTCATCTTTTTCCTGAGCCTACAACGGGGCAGCCAACCTAAAAAATCTGGCATTATATTGCCCCCCAATCGCAATTATGCTGAAGAAACAATCGCACTGATGAGGTTTGTTTGATGCTGGAAAGTTACGGCTTTATTGAGATGTATTTAGTAGTGCCTGGATTGAAATTGTGGCGGGTCGTTAAATCTAAGCTAGCGACAATTAGCCATGTGAGCGAAGTGGCTGTATTGGTGGGAGGATGCGGGTGAAAATCCGAGAAGTCTTGGCAACAGTTAAACACTGCAATTCAGGATGGCAAGAACAAAAACTGGTGCACATCCTGTTTACTGACAGAGATGAAAAGTACCAGTTACTGAAGCCTTACTGCGTAGAATATGGCAAAAATGTCATCTTTAGCAAGACAGATAACGAGATTTTGTTACCCGATTGAGTAAAGCGCAACCATAGAGCAAAGGAGTACAGAGCTAAGGAGTACAGCGATGTTAGTTCACATCAGCAAAGAAGAGGTTTTGTTGTGGCACGAAGAGCAGCATATTTTTGTGTACGCTCCCGACAACAAATGTTTGGCATTCTGTCAAATCAAAGACCTCGACTTGTACAGCAATCGAGACGGTGCGCTGTACAACATTATTGATAGCGATGTTTACTTAGAAGCGGTATACGAAAATAAAAATCTTTGCCAGCCCAAAGAGAAATATTTTCCCCCTGATTGTGTAGGGCCGAGAGAATGCCCTTATCCCGGAGTTTGCTACCGCTTCGAGACGGAGCAGCAACATTATGAATGTGATGGATATGAATCAGCAGGATAGGAAAATATGACTGCAGACAAGGACTATCAAAGATTGCTGTCTCCTGCAACGCTTACAGAAGAAGACGAATTCTACGCTGAATGCAATGTGACAGGAATTAACCTTGTCGATAAGGTAAATGGAAAACCTGTCCGCGCTTACCCCTATTGGATTGATAGAGCTAACTGTAATTGGCACAGTCCATTAGTCGCAGAAGATGAGGATGAGGATGATGATGATGATGTTGATGAGCCTGAAAGTGAAGATGAGGAGCGAGCTAATAGAAAAGGCTGGACAAGTCGATTAACGACGTGGTGGAAACGACGCGATGCTATCAATATCAACTTCTCTGAAGAATCATAGTTAATGAGGTCACAAGAAATGAGCAGCGAATTAGAAAGAGTAAAGCAGTTAGTAGACCTAGACCCAGTTCCCCAAGCCGTTATCAAATCGGTAGATATGGCATGGGCTGTGTACCGTAAAGGACAAATCCCCGACAACTACCTGATTTGTAGAGAGATGTTTTGGGATGGAATTTGTCAGATATTGGGTTACATTCCGGCTCACATTAAATGTAGCGGTCAAGGACAGGTTTACATTTCGTTTAGTCCCAATGAAACTTCGAGGTAACAACTATGTCAGATAAGCTCTCGGTCATTTGTGCATCAATTCTATTCTCAGCCATCCCCGCTATGCTGATTTACGGCGGTCACTCGATCTACCACGACGGTTATCGGCAAGCCGTAAAGGATTTACCGCCCACGGTAGTTCAAGGCGACCAGACTATCGATAACAGCACGAACCACAACTATCAATTTGCACCGTCACTTGGGGGGAAGTAATCAATTTTACATCAATTAGAACACTTTGTATTAATTAAAAGACACAAACCATGAGCCAAATTGAGACGATAGATGAACTCTTTGCAACTAACAATCCCGAAATCGGGAAAACTTACATCCCCTTGTTCATCGACTTGTATGTGCAGAAGTCATCAATAACAGCACTGGGCGTAGTTTTAACTAGAGATAACATCCCCGCGCTCATGTCAGAAATGGTCAGCGACAAAGCCGCGCGAACTTGGGTGGAGTTGTGGCAAGAATCCACTACCCAATACAAAGAATTTGAGATTCCGCTCTCACTCCTCAACGCAGCAGTTCGGTATAAGGAAACCAAGGGCGACCGACGGCCGTTGATGGTGCTTCCCCAAGAGTTAAGGGGTTTATTGCAACCGTTGGTTGCTTCACAACCACCAAAAAACTAGGAAACTAAGTAATGTTCGAGGGGCTTTTTTGTCCCTCTTAAAAAGCTTATCGCATCCCAATTAACGAGCCGCAAGATCAAAGGAGACAAACCATGAGTGCAATTGTTAAATACACAGGCGGTGGAGCCATAGCACCAGCCCTAGTCGGCAAAGTCAAAGCATTTGATAGCGCACCTTCCATGTTGACTTCCTTTCAGGGATACTACGGTTTCGACCCCTCAGCCTTTGCTGGGATGTCCGAGGAAGAATTGGGGGCATTCGTAGATTCGGTTGAGGAAATCAAGTTTCTCATTGCGAATCTCGACAAACTCGAACAACACGTCAATGACTATATTGACGGTGTTGTCAAATACAACGAGTTTGTAGCCCGATGCGTCAAAGCTGGTGCTAAGGGCATGGAAAAGATCGATCGCGCCACGCTCGACGTATTCTTGGCATGGAAAGGTTGGCAGGCTAATACCAAAAAGCTAGCCAAAGATTCGGATGTTGGCGTCCGACTTCTCGACCAAGAAGTTATCGATTACGGTGATTTAGCGGAATACGACCTTCAGATTTCGCTTCAGATTGTGGCTAACAGATTAGTCCGCCAAAAAGAAGCGCTATCCCAAAAACCAGACACAGAAGCAACAAACTATGCGGAGCGACAAGCAGCTCAACAGGCAAAAAGCGAAGAGAGAAATAGGATAAAAGACTTGTTCGCTTATGGTACTCGTGGGAAATTGGGTTTGCCATCATCTAGCAGCAAACAATTAATTCCTGCTACCACTAACGCAACCAATAACGCTAGCAATAACGCTACCAATCAAAGTGGTTGGCTGAAAAAATGGGGTGGTAAAGCCTTTGACTTTTTCTCAGGGAAGTAGCCATGCAGTTGCCACCATTTCTCATCCCCAAACCTCAAAATCCTCCTGTTGCTCCACCTTCACAACAACCACAACTCCCCGACTTAGAAGAATCAGACCAATTGAGATTTCTCAAAAACTTAAATAGCTTCTGCGGTCAAGGATTCTGGTTTGCGGTTGGGCTATCCATCGCTCACGTTTCGAGGATTCTCAGTGCTCCTGTAATGCTCGTTGCCGTGATTTTAGTAGCCGGGTTTCTGTTTGTAGTAAAACCGAAAAACCCAACGCCTTACTTGTTGTCGATGCGTCGGATTAGCGGATTGGTGGTGATTGTCGGAACTATTGCTGCATTTTGGGATGCGGCGTGGCTGCTGGCAAATATGCCTCTAAGCGTAGGCTTTGGCTTAATCCCTGTGTGGCAGCTTGTCGCGATTGTCGGTGTGGCGGTGATGTTGCTTTTGTTGGTCACACTGCTGTGGAGGTGGATGCGGTGAAAAGTGCCATCGCCTGTGTGATTGTGGGTATTGGATGCAGCGGGTTGAGCTTGTTCGGCTACTTTGACAAACACGTCAGCTACTGCAATGGAGCTACAAATCCCTGTACGCCTGTTGTGGTAACGGGTTCCCAGTATCCCAAGACTGCCAAGTTTGTGAGTATACACCAAGGCTGGGGGTTGCTGCGTACCGCGAGTGGTGTAATTGGTGCGGTGAGTTTTTGCGCGGGTTATTTCACATCCGGTGCAGCATCAATGAAGCAGCAAAAGATAGATGAATCCATTGCCCTCGAAGAAGCTCGACAGAAGCAATTAGAAGCAACTACCAGCGACATTTTGGATGAGGAAGAAATCCAAAAAACAGCGATTGCTGCTGATTTGAGAGTGAAGGACTTCAAACGCGAACTCTACGACGGCTACAACACAATTTATTTAGAGAAGAATCCCGAACTGTTGGATGCTCTAACCACCCCCACTCCCCAATCTTTGCCCGCATCAAAGCCCAACCCAATAGAATCAAAGTCCCAGGAAGTTGAAAATGCGGAACTTCCATCAAAGATAGCATCCGCACCAAATAACAATCAATTATTAGGCGTAGAACTGCCCATAACTCCCAATTTAGGAGTAAAGTTCTTTGATTGGAAGCAGTTTAGGGAGACTCCTGAGATGTTTCCTCACATTAGAGGAGTTGCAGCTACCCGATGCGGAAAAACCACGCTATTTGATTGGCTGATGGATGTGATGCCATCCCAAAAGAAGTCGGTAATTACGGTCAAACGGTGGCCGCATCAATGGCTTGGCTTGGATGTAATAGGAGTGCCTGAAGATTACCAAGCTATCCGCTCCTCTTTGGAAGCATTGCAAAGTGAAAGAGTGCGGCGTACAGCATTAATGGCAAAGGGGATTGATTCACCCATTTGGAATGTAGCTGTGGATGAATGGAAAGCAATTTCGCGTAATGTGAGAGCGATTGTCGATCGCAAAACCAAACAGATTATTGCTCTTAGCGCCAAGCAAATTATGGGTGAAATGATTACTTTAGCCAGGGAAACCAACATCCGCATCTTTGCTTTAGCCCAGGGCAGACAAGTTGTAACTTGGGGATTGGAGGGTGAAAGCGATTTAGCTGAATGTTTCTGTAGCATTTACATGGGCAAGTTCGCTGTAGAAGAATGTGAAAGTTATCGCAACAAATTCCCCAAGGATTCGGAACAATATGCCAAATACCAACAAGTGCGGGATTACTTGGAATCGCTGGGGAATCGGGCTGCGTGGATTAGCTGCGAGTTAGGAGAATTCCCCGCTGTTGTACCCGACTTGAGTCAATGGAAACGAGAACTCCCGAAGCGCTCATCAACTACAGAAACTTCCGTAAATAGTGAAACAATTCAAACAACTGAGTTGGCTGCAAGCCAGGAAATTGAGGATACTCAAGAACTGTGGGAACTAGCCAAGAAGCGGCTCCTAGAATCCTGGCAAACTGATGAAGTTACTGCACGGGAGGATACTGCTGCTTCACTCCCTGATGAAGCGGACAAAGTAGGAGATGAAGCGAGTGAAGTGTTGCAGGATAAGGATTGCAGCACTACTTCCCTACTTCCCGAACCAGAGCGCTCGAAGGCGTTGGCGAGGGTGATGGCACTTTTAAGCAAGGGGGGAAGCAGTGAAGTAGAGCTAGTTAGTGAAGCGATCGCCCTTATTCCCACTCAGCCCGACAAAGCGCTTTGGTTGAGCTTAAAAATCCTGAGATTGGGAGTCACCGCAAGCAGTCGAGATGTGTTCGGCTGCGGTACGGGAGGTAAAGCATTCCAGAAAGCGAAAGATTGGTACGATTTACTTGAATCAACATTTGGAAAAATTGTGGAGTAGCTATGAAATTCCTTTGGCAAAAATCAGACCACAAAAGCCAGCTTATCGAAACCTATCGCTAAGTCTTAGCAGCCTACGCTTTCCCCTGCTAATTGGAGCGATGGAACGCTGCTACGGACATCTGAAGCCGAGAAGGTGGAAAGGCGGTGGAGATGGTGCAGATTTGGCAGTTCAAGCTTTACAACAAACTGAGTACAGTCCAGCTAAAAAGTTACAAAAGGAGGATTGATGATGAAGATTACAGGCAAGAACGGAAAACCCCTCTACGGTGTAGCCAGAGAAGCAGTGTTGAGGAAACTGGATGCTGAATCTCGGAAAAGTCAAAAAGAGCCAGAAATAATGCTTTTAGGATTGAGCGACCGCCTTAACAACGAGCGAGCGTGCTGCGAAAAATATCCCGCTGTTGCTGGTTGCTGCACTGCCAATCGGATGTGAGTCAGGGAACTTTGCTCAAACCAGAACTCGCAGCAGTTGCAGTTGGCGGTAGTGCAGCCGAGTTAGCGGTTTCAATCCGCAGGCAATGACCGCCCTTAAATGAGATAATTTATACGTCATTTAGTTTTGCAGCGGATGACTCATCTCCCAGGGAACTGGGGGTTTTCTAGTTTTCTGATATTATTGATTGTAGCTGATTCTAAAAAGCTAATCTTACAGCCAAAGCTGGCGACACAAAAGAATCAATGGAGCAGCCAATATGGAGCTTGCAAAATACAGTTGGTGGGGCGAAATCAACGAACCACCAGAACATCTGAAAACTAAAAAGCAACTATCAGAATTGGGACTGGCACCTTTTAAACCACTTGGAGTGATCGAAACCCAAAAATACGACGTGTTCCTCTACGATATCCACAATCCTGAATGCTGTCGCCCTAAAAGAAAACCCACCCCAAAGCAATTGGAAACCCTAGCTGCCAACCGCCTCAAAGCTCAAATCAAGCGGGATTATCAAGAGTGGTATCGAGAAGTGGGTTTTATCGAAAGAGATAGGGTAAGAGCGGTGAAGTGGGCAAGAGAACAGCTTCTTGTTCCTGATGAATGGTTGATTTTGGATACTGAGACTACTGGCTTCGATAATGCAGAGATTGTGGAAATTGCAATTATTAATCCGTTGGGAGAACCGCTGCTCAATACACTCGTCAGACCTGCGACTTCTATTCCCGCAGAAGTAACAGAAATTCACGGAATAACGGAGGAAAATGTAAAGGATGCACCCACCTTTCCAGAGATTTACCCTTCTCTTGCGGAAGTTATGAAAGATAAACGAGTGCTAATCTACAATTCTGCCTTTGATATCAAAATTTTAAATTACTGCTGCAATTTACACGGTTTGCCAATTCTCAATTTAAAAGAACGCTCCGAATGCCTTATGGAATGGGCAGCACAGTGGAGGGGAGATTGGAGCAATTATTATAAAGATTATAAATATTTTCCTTTGCCTGATGGAAAGCACCGAGCGCTGGGAGATTGCATCGCTGCTATGCGAGCTAATTAAACGCATAGCAGCGGATTCCGATCAAATCAATTGCCCCGTGCCGATTCCAGAGAGCGATCGCAAATCTAAAAGTCAATGACGCCGCGCTCCCGACTTAATTGCTACATCCAGCACTATCAAACCGTTGAAGTTAACAGCACCTACTACCGCTGACCGCCAAATGCTACCTTCGCTAACTGGCAGCAGCGCCTCCCCCAAGGATTTCTGATGACCGTAAAAGCGCTCCGCTGTTTAACACAAATGAGCGGAGCGCTTCGGAGTTCTTTGAGAGTTTAAAGACTTTAGAAAACGTTTATAAGATTCTTGAACTTAATGTTCAAACTTCTACATTCTCAATCTTTTTATCAGACTGGGAAGTAGGTTGAGCCAAATGAGACAAAAGTGAAGCTGGTGGCAGATACAAGGGTTGCTTAACCCAAGAACTACTCAATAAAGCCGAGACCTGAGTCGGATTAAGTCCAGCGATACCCAATAATTCAGCAGTCCAAGCCGGGGCGGGCATATCAATCAGTTGACTGGCAAGCGCTATACATCCATCTAATACTGGAGTCTGTACTCCTGCGATTCGCGCTAATGTTTGAAGAGGAACTGCACCGTAAGGGACATCTTCTGTTAAGTAACGATCATCAAGAGTATCCATAAACGAGTGCTGATACGCGCTCGTCTGCTGAAGATTTTCGTAGATTGATAAGCCAGACGTATGGTATTGAGCTTGATGCCAACTAATCCAATCACGGAGTTTTAGACCGTAAGCTTGTCCGATCTTCAGACGCTCATTGTCTAGAGCCACAATCAAACCAACAGTACGAGGTCCTACTTCGTGGTAAAATAAATGTGGTTCTCCCTTTTCCAAGGTTCGTGCTGAAGTTAACATGAGAGGAATATGAGTGATATCATTTTCTTTCTCCAAAGCCACCTCCAAGGACGAGCCTGCAATCTTTAAATTAGTGAACCAGGGCTGCAAAGTATTGAATATCCGTTCTGTCAGAGTTGGTGTTTGGGCACTGATACAGACTTGGCCTTTCTTTGCCTTAATCTCAACTGTGCTGTCTGATTGTAGGCAACAACAAAAAGGGCTGGTTGTAGCACTCGCAACGGCTGGCATCTGGGATTCTAAAACACCACTTGAAAGCAACTGTTGGCGGAATACCCTGTCATCCAACCGACTTCCACAGAACAATACAATGTTCATTTCTGAATAAACGTACCGGGATATGATGCGAGCGTACTCCACTAAATCGTTGCCTCGGCAACAAATGATTACTGTGGGAGGTAGCTGTCCCAACTGTGCGGCGATCGCTTGTATTTGGGCTGAAAAGCTGGCTATTTGATAATTACCACACAAAACTTGACCAATAGCTTTAATAGTCAGTGTTTTGGTGATTGGCAACAAACGGCGAGAAAACAGATGTACCTTGACGCCTTGCGAACTCAAGAAAGCAGCAACAGCAAAACCGACGTGTCCTCCGCCCATCACAATGACGTTAGATAGAGACTTCATGTAAACCTCCAGTCAATGGCTAAAATCTTGGCTAATAATTATGATTTTGTTGGACAACGGAATTCAAAAAGGTATCCTCACGGTAGAACTTGATGCGCTCCTACTTCTCGATCAGAATCAGGCTGACAGTTTTATGCGAAAGGTCGCTTCTTGTTACAAATTTTTACTTGTCAGCCACTCTATCTAATCTTTGAGGGGTTTTATCTCTAGGGTGGGTATATCAGACAAGACCAAAACGTTCAGAAGCTTGGTCTTTTGCATCGTTCGGGTTCATGCCCTTGTGTTGCACCAAGAATTTGGCATAATTATCAGCATCCACGAATTTACCAACAATCTCCAATTCTCTCGGCGTTAAGGGAGGGCTGACAACTATGCCACTTTCATCGGCCACTATCAAACTTCCTAAAGTAACTTGTGTTCCCAAAATGGAGATTGGGCAGTCAATTTCTTCTTCCCAAAGCTCTCCGTAGGCTCCACAGCAGGTGGTTCCTAGCGCCCAAATGGAACGATCTTCTGGGATGCTCTCTGCATCTCGCAGCCTACCACCAATTATGATACCAGCAACTCCTTGTTGGAAAAGGCTGTGTTCAACAATGGAACCGATCGGAGTGTTTGGTCCAGCAGAAGGCCCTATTTCAATAGCGATAATTCCTCCAGTCGGTACATTCACCATGAAGTTGGCATCTTTGGCTGGGCGATCGCCAATCAATTCAAATCGAGCAGTACGCTTAACAAGCCCTACCATCTTTCTAATTCCTCGCTTCGGCTCCAGTCCTAAAATAATTCCAGGTTTCTGTTGCTTGATAAAGCGAACTGCATCAAAAAAATTACTGCTGGTAAGATTTTTACCTTGAGCCAAGTCAGTAATTGTCAAAATAGATTGGTTACTTGTTACACAGGTTATGTTGCTCATTGTTAATCTCTCTAAAGAATCACCATTACCGAGATACCCAGGTTCTTTCAGAGGGAATATCCAGAACATTTTCCCTCGAAAGCCTTAGTAACACTAGGTAGAAGCTTGGCTTTGAAGTTGAATTAATGTGGAAATTACAGTTTGTTCAATGTGAGTGGCTAACTCTTCTTCAGTTGTTACTGGTAGGGTTGCTAAAACAGAGCCAGTGCTATCAACAATCAATGTGGTACGACGGACGTAACCTTCTTCATCGAGCAAATTCAAACGGCCCATTTCGGCTTTCGTCATCACGACCCGATGAACCTTCGTTTTTGGGGGATTATCCTTGTCAAAGGCATCATCAGCAACAATTAAGGTAGTGCTTCCGTAATTGCTCAGCCGCTCCAAATTCGCTTCGATAGAGGAAAGAACACAGTTACACGTTCTGCCACTGCCATAGCTGTCTTGAAAGTGTAAAATATTGAGTTTTTCGTTCAGCAAGTGGGTAAGAAGCGTTGGCTGATCTTGCTCATTGAGAACAATGGTTGAGCCAAGATATTCGGTAGTCATGGTTTCTCCTTATCAGATCGAAAACTGCATCAAAATATATTCTTGCAATCGAATCAGCAGGGCTGAATCTCCATTAGCCTTGTTTTCTCAATGAATTACCTGGAGATAGTTGAGCAGCAATAACCTATTGCCCACATTTTGTGTTAATTAAGTCCAGATAATACGAAGTGTGGATTACAAAGTTGAATGGGTTGGTTCTGGCTATTGAATAGATAGCAGCAGTTATCAACTCCTTGCTTCTTTATTCAATGGTCATATATGGAATTGAAACTGTCGAGTCAGGTAGAGTCAGGTAGAGTCAGGGGTTGTGTCAGGAAAAGTCAGGGTAGTCTAGAGTGGCTAGAAGAAACTTTGATGTTTGGCTAATTAATTAATGAACTTTGGCGAAGAAGAAGCACTCACAGTGGCGGATGCAACGATTTTTGACAAAAAAGGGAGACATCTAACTGATGTAGAGGCCGCTATACTTCGCGGCGCTTGGCAAGGCAAGACGTATAAGGAGATAGCAGAGACGTCCCATTACGGTGAAGGTTACTTAAGAAGAGATGTTGGCCTAAAACTTTGGAGGCTGCTTTCAGAGGTACTGGAAGAAAAGGTCAGTAAAGGAGACTTTCGGGAAGCCCTGAAGCGGCGTTGGCGAAGCTCGCACTCTTCAGGAACTGTTGCGGGGTACGAAGCCACTTCGCTAACGCAGCCAGCAGAAGTTCCATCCTCTTCCACTCAAGAGGAACGCAAGGAGTCGCTCACTAACCAAGATGGAATGGAAATAGTTACTACCAGAGTGCTAGAACAGCGTAACGGCTGGGTCTCAACCATCGACCTACAAGAGTTGCCTCGTATACCTCAGTCCCCTCCGGAAACACAAGAGACGTTCGCGGTAGAAAGCTTAGAGACTTCTGTGAACATTCCTTCTACATCGCTGCGATCGCGTCCTTACCACAACCTGCCACGCTTTCACCATACAAACTTGGTTGGTCGGCAGAAACAAATAGATCAACTTTTGACACTGCTCTCCTTCAATCACAACACCCATCTGATTAGCATTGAAGGAATCATCAGTGGCGTGGGGAAAACTGCGCTCGTTTTGGAAGTCGCCCACCGCTGCCTAGAAGCTAGTTGCAATGCTGAGGCAACTCCTAACTTTCCCACCTTTGATGCCATCATTTTTACCTCAGCCAAGCAACGGCATCTCATTGGTATCGACATTTTGCAACGTCATAGGCGAGAGCGCACGTTGCGTGACATCTTTAAAACTATATTTCGCACGCTGGAAAGCCCTGACGTTATCCCCGCACACTTTAACGATCAACTGGAGTGCCTTCAAAGAAGCTTGGCTTACCTGCGTACTCTGTTGATTGTGGATAATCTCGAAACTATCGAGGATCAAGAGGATGTCATTTCCTTTCTGCACGAACTACCGCCAACGGTAAAGGTCGTAATTACTACCCGTATACGAACAGCGTTAGGCGTTCCCATTCATTTAGAGTGTTTGCCACCAGATGATAGCCAGCATTTGATTCAGCATCAGATACAAGAACAAAGAGTGCAATTGAACTCCGAACAGTTCCAGGCACTTTACCAGAGAACTGGTGGTCTCCCGATCGCGATTATCTATACCATTGGTCAAATGTCAGTCTATGGACTTCCACTTAATGCAGTACCAGCTCGATTGACCACAGGTGACTTCGCTCACTACTGCATTGGAGAGTTGGTACAACCGCTGCAAGGGCAACCAGCGCATCGGTTGCTAATGGCGCTAGCTTTGTTTACCAAATCTGCTTCAATAGAAGCGATCGCTCAAGTTGCCCTTGCAGGAGCCAACTCCATAGATGGTTTGGCTCAACTCTATAAACTCCGTTTAGTAATACAGCAGGATGGATGGTACAACTTAAATCATTCTTTGACTCGCGAGTATGCGCTTGCTGAACTGAAGGCTCATCCCGAATTTGAGCAGGAAGTACGGGAGCGATGGATCGACTGGTATCTAAGATTTTCCGAGCTGTATGCAGGACAAGATTGGAAAGAGTGGCACGTTCAATACGAACACCTAGAGCAGGAGTGGGAGAATCTCCGCTCTGTAGTTGAATGGTGTATCAAACAAGAGCGATATGAGGATTTCCGAAAGTTTTGGCAGTATATTAAGGGGTTTACCCATTTGTTCGGGTATTGGAATGAGCGCTTAATCTGGATGGAATGGTTGATCTCATCAGCCGAGCAGCACGGAGACCAGCCAACATTAGCAGAGGCTTTATACGATAGAGGCTGGACACTTATCTTGATGGGCAAACCAGAGCAGTTGAGCGAAGCTGGGAACCTGCTAGCACAAGCCTGGAACCTGCGGCAATATCAGGACCTGATATTCCAGTTGGACTTGACTATCACTGCTGCTGTAGTACACATTCGCCAGCAACAATTGGTTGAAGCGCGTGACTGGTTGAATGAGTCAAAAAACTTACTAAATCAAGGTCAGATAGAACAAGCAAAACACCAGCGCTATTTGATTCGCATTGATTACTATGAGGCTGAGAGCTGGTTTAAAACAGGGGATTACGAAAAAGCCAAAACTCTTTACAACCAAGCTCTAGAACTATCAAAAATAGCTGAATGGAAGCAAGTGGAAGTTTATGCACTCAATTGGTTAGCTGATATAGCTATCGAACAAGGGAACCTGGATGAAGCAGAACGCCTGTTAAATCTAAGCCACCCTATTGCTCTTGACAGTATGGATAGGCGTTCTATTGCTTTCCACAAGTGTTCTTGGGCAAAATTGGAGAAATTACGCGGGAATACAGCCGAATCCCAACGGTGGGCAACAGAGGCTAAGGACTGGTTCGAGCGTCTGGGGATGTTATCGGAAGTTAAACAAATGCAGTCTTGGCTTGAAGCTTGAAGGGCAGATGGTACGAATAACTGATCGGTCGTGTATGACTGCATCAATAAAAAAAGGGTGCCTATCACTAGACACCCTCAGACATTTGTCAGATTGAGAACGAGCTACGTAAAAGTCAGCCAGGTTCTAAGCCTTCTTTGGCTTGGGCATACCACAAGCCGTAGGACGCGATGCTTGTTCCCCATTGCCGCTGTTATCTTGCTGTTCAGGCTGACGCTCTACTACTTCGCCTTCTGCTTGATCCCACTTAGCACCTCCTAAAACACCTTTGCCAAAATACTGCTCAAATAGGGCTTGAGTTTGAGCAAAAGCGGTATCAGGATTCTCCCGATCTGTTTTGCCCCAAAGCTCAGCTGGATCGTAGCAGTGGTTAAAAACACGGCCAAACCACATTTCGCAGTCCTCGACATACTTGACCGTGTTATGTAAAATGTGCTGATGCCAAACAATATCAATCGTCGAGGTAGGGACCAAGGTGATCTGGGGATGGAGGTAAGCTAGGAGCAGGAACATTATGTAGCGCATAATTGCACTGGTCGTTTGCTCGTAAGTCCAACCAAAGCCCTTGGTTGGGTGCATAAGATGAGCAGCAATTGGCCCCTCCTTATGCAAATTCAGCTGTTTGAGCAAGGTTCCACCTTCAAGCTGGCTCAGTATTTCCTTCATACGTTCAGCTTGCTGAGGCTCGTTGAGCAGGTGAATTTTGTTCCTTTCTATACCCAAGTGGAGGGATTTTTCGATTGGATCTTGGACACGTGATGACATATAATGCCCCTATAGTAGCTAGACGGTTATTACTAATGACCGCTCTTTTTTCTGTCCTCTTTGTTATGGCAATTTCACTCCATATCCCGCTCCACACGATAGTTGATGTTTTAAGATTATTTTCCCCAACCAATGTTGGGTGTTTTCTATAAACCCCTTATTTGACATTTACAGGATAGTTACTTAATGATGTTTTTATCAGAAAAGAATTGCTCTACCTTGAATGAAACACCTTGCAGTGATTGTCCCAAGGCAGAAAAAGAATGGAATATGGATAGTATTTTCAACGATTTAGCTGGAACCAAAGCCATACAAAATGTTTTAGGTACAGCAGATATAACAGATGAAGATATCAAAATACTTAATATTGATAAAAGGGAACTTACACCCACTGAAAAGTGTTGGCTAGGTTTATTACTGAGTGGATTAACTCCTGACGATATAGCTCGGAAGCTTAATAGAGAAATAAGGGGATTAACTTCAGATTTTTCTCGAAGCCTTTATAAGTATGTTAAAATTCTTGTCAAAAAAAAAGTAAGTGACTGGGCTCAAATAATTTTATATCTCGATCAGCAGGGGTATAGAAGACCACGCAGACTAGCTAATCAAAAAAAACTTATAAGAATAACCATAGAATTTGAAGTTGATTCTGAAGAAGCAGAAAATATATCCCGTAATACAGCACTAGATAATTTGTATCAAAAATATTCTCAAGGTTTCCAAGTTAAACACTTCTATTACGAAGAGAATGAATGAGAGGCTAAAATGAAAAAGAAAAAATTAGTTTTATTAGTTGAAGGTACTCAAGAAGTATTTGAAGAAATTCAAAAGCTTTTTGATTCAGGGAAACTTAATAATTTAGTAGGATTTCAAGTTTTGGAGGTAGAGGGTACAGACTATCCAGGAAAACAATCAACAGATATAGAAAAACTGCCAGCCAAACCAGATGTAACTAAAACTAACAACTCTTGGGAGCAGTTGAGTCGTTGGTTTCAACGCATTCCTGAGCTTTGGGGAGAGTATGAACCAGCACTTCTGGGTACATATTTTGCATTACAAGAACTGAACCCAGTTGTAAGCGATCGCTCTGCTTTTGATGCTGCTCTTAGCAAATCTGTAGGAGATTCCCAAGCTCAAGATTCTCAACCTAATCGACTCAATCAGCTTATCGAATCATTGAAGAAAGAAAATCAGGAGTTCGGTTTTCAATTTCAAGCAGCTTTAGAATTGGGAGAAAGCGATGCTAACCCAGAGGTTATTAATGCTTTAGTCAATCGCTTAGCAGACGTTGATGTTGAAGAGACTGAGGAAAACAAAGAGAAGTTAGCTTTAAATTGGCAAATCGCTTTGAGTTTGGGTAAACTTGACCCAGACCATCCTAAAGCTGCTGTAGCTCAACGTAAGGAAATCCAAATAACAGACGAGTTGAGTATCGAACTTCTGGTGGCAATTAGAACTAGAGAAGATGGGGATATAGACATTTTTCTCCAGGTATACTCAACTGAAGAACCCCATTTGCCCGCAGGTTTAAAACTGATAGTGCTTGATGAATTTGGCCAAAAGATGACCCTAGATGAAAGCGGGGTAACATTTTTTGAAACACAATCTCGCAATGAAGATTGCGAAATACATCTAAGTTTTTTTGCCGCTCCGGGCGAACTTTTTAGCGTTCTTATCTCTTTTGCCGATGTCAGCATTACGGAAAATTTTATTATCTAAAAAACTTCTCATCATCAGATGAATCCTAATGAGCGGATCTCAATATTTATGCTAAAACTGCCTATTGTCCAATAGCACAGAACGCTGCCCAATAGTGGGGCGACTCAAATGGTTTCGTTTCAGCTTTGATCGGCCTAATCCAGTTTAGTAGTTCTCTCCTACTAACTGGGTCTGATAGTTCATTTATCCATCTATGTAATTCTTTTTTGGTAGCATCTCGCAGCCAGATTTGAGCTTTATTAAGCGCCAATGCAATTGTTGGAGAGGTTTGGAAGTCTTGTAGGTTTTGATAAAACTTTATCATTAAAAAGGCAGTGGATATATCATTCACCGTCCAAAGCGAGCTAACAACATTAGAAGCACCTGCATAAAGGAAACCACTAGGCAATCCAATATATTCGTCGCTGGTATTTTGAAAATCAATTAATCCGGTTTCACAAGCAGATAGAGTGACAAGGCGACATTGTTCTAGATTCAGGGTGAAAATGCCATCTAAAGTCAGACACTTGTTGAGGTCAAGTACGCCACCCTTTTTCAAACTGAGATAGTTTTCTGGATCGGATTGTGTTGGTGCAGAATTTAGCTCGGCATTGGCTAGAATCAGAGCAGATTTGCGAGATTCGCTTTCGTTAAAGTAAGCATGACAGCTAAAGTGAGCGCAGTGAACATTACTAAGAGAAGTATTATCAATAGCTTCTTTAGTTGCTATTTTTTCTTTGAGAAGATTAGTGGTGTTAAAATAGCTTTGAATGGTTTCGACTTCAAGATCGGTATAAGAGAGGTCACCTGTGGGGTTTTGAACGGCAAATAGGTGAGTAAATTCAGGGCGTTGTCGAGTTTGGGCAAGTTGCTGTAATTGACAGCTAGGAGCATAGCTGACTCCTCCAGGAAATCTGTCAAAAAGACTGGAGTCTTCTGTAAGTGGCAAAGCATGAAGTGGCAGCAAATGCAAGTAGCGATGGGGAATTAGAATTAATCGATCGCACTCTGTTGGAATTTGCTCAATAATTTCATCAACGTGCAGAATTTTTGCCAGCAGATGTAGGCGGGTAGTTAAACGGCGCTGCCAGTGAGATTTTTTGTTACTATAGGCTTTCAGATAGCTGTTTGCCCAATTTGCTAATTTGTTCGGGTTTATAAAATCGGGTGGTAAAACGATGGGTTGTTGGGTTTGGTTGGTAATAATAAAGACAAGTAGCCGATCGGTTGTAATGTAAAATTCAACAATTGCAGTGCGATCGCTTAGAGTTGACCGGAATGGCTCAAACTGAAAACCTGAACCGATAGGCAGGTACTGGTCTTGTAATTCGTTACGCTCTTGTCGAAGTTGTTGGAGATGTTGAGCTAAAGTTGTGGGGTCTTCTGCCGTGGCATTTTGAAGTTCGTATTGACCGCGGGTGATTTCGTCTCGCAGTCGATCTAGTTGAGTGACCACTTCTGCTGGGAAAATAGTGTGGCGATCGCGGGTGAGAATAAGTTCAACTAAGTTGCGAGTTTTGCTGCGTTCAACATACTCAGTAAACTCCCTCAGTTTACCCAAATTTAAGCAAACTTCCACCATACGTCCATAAAGTATGTTCCATTCTTCAGCAAGTTTCCTTTTGTCTTCCATGCCTTCAGAACCGGAAATTAGCTCAGTTCGCAGCGAATTTTCTACAATATCAATTGCCTTATTGTAAGCTTGATAAGCCTTAGAGAAGTCACGAACTTTTTGATAAGTAATGCCTAAATTAAGTTGAGTTTCTGCATAAGATTGGGGAAAAGCTTCTTTAGTGCGTACTTGTAAAGCATTCTGATAACATTCTATGCACTGCTCCAGACATTTTTGCGGCTCGAAGTCCTTACAGAAGTTAATAAGATTATCGTAGGCGACTCCTAAATTATGTTGAGTCTCTGCCCACTGTTCGGGAAAATCTGCGCGAGTGCGAACTTCCAAAGCTTTTAAGCAGCAGCTTATTGCCCTGTTGATAATCTCTTCATTAGGTTGCTGTATTAGGTAAACATTAGCCAAATCGTGTTGAGTGCTTGCCCATTGTTCGGGAAATGCTTCTTTATCATAAATCTGTAAAGCTTGAGAGAGGTGAACTATTGACTGGTTAATATTTTCGGCCCTATCCCCTCGAAGACGACGAAGGTAAGCCTCACCCAAGTTGTGTTGAGTTTCAGCTCTTTTTTCTGGGAATGCCTCATAAGTTCTAACTTTCAAAGCTTGTAATAAACAGCTAATCCCTCGCTCAACATTTTCCTCTCTATCTCCTCGGATGCGTTGGAGGTAGATGCGACCTAGGTTATTTTGTACCATTGCCCAGTCTTCAGGAAAATTTTCACGAGTATATTCCAGTAAAGCTTGGGAGTAGCAGACTATTGCCTGTTCGATATTTTCTGCCTTATCCCCTAGAATTCGTAAAGAATAGGCATTCCCTCGATTATTCTGAGTTTCAGCCCACTTTTCAGAAATACCTGTGCTAGTGCGTATTTCCAATGCCTTGGAGTAACATCTGATAGCTTGGTCTATATTTTCTGCTCTGTCTCCTCGAATTCTCTCTGCGTAGGCATTCCCCAAATTGCTTTGTACCATCGCCCAATCTTCAGGAAATTTTTCGCGGGTGTATTCCAGTAAAGCTTGAGAGTAGCAGACTATTGCCTGTTCGATATTTTCTGCCTTATCCCCTCGAATGCGAGCGCGATAAGACTCCCCCAAATTATTTTGAGTCTCGGTCCAATATTCAGAAACAGTTTCGCGATCGCGTACTTGTAGAGCTTGGTAGTAGTGGTGAATAGAAGTCTCCAGGTTCTCTGCTCGCTCCCCTCGGATACGATAGCCATAAGCATTTCCTAAATTATTTTGGATACTTCCCCATTCCTGGGGAAAATCTGCGCGAGGAAAAACAGTAATAACTGCCTCTAAGCCAGCAATAGCAATTTCTAAGTTGTCAGCCCTGCTTCCCAAAGGAAAATCCATGATCGTAATACTGAAATTGCCAATAATTGAAGCGATTTGTCGGCGCATTTCTGGTTCTAGCTTATACTGGGAATGGGCTGACCAATGGTGCAGCATCTGAGCAAAGTTATAATTCAGTTTGTCCAAGTTCCTTTGAAGGAAAGAGTAAACCTGTTGCCAATCGCCTTGACTTTCGTTGGTTACTGCTATGACTTGATGAAAAAATTCCCTATATCCTTGAGGAAGGAACAATGTTACATTTTCTGAATCTTCCAGGACTTTACCGATTTGTTCAGCAAGGTCAAGCAAATAATCTGCCCCCTCTGCTTCTCCTTCCTTCACTGCCACAGCAGCAACTTTTTCTATCGTGTATACCAAATCTTCATCAACGAGTTCTAAGTGAGCGTTCAAAACTTGTATTGCTTCCTCCTCTCCAGAACAAGTCAACAATATTTTGATTAGATTCAGATAGGATTCTTGGCGCTGTTCATCCATAATCATTGCCCGATCGCACAAAATGCTGCCCAATAGTAGGGCGACTCAAATGGTTTAGTTTCAGCTTCAATCGACTTAATCCACTTTAGCAGTTTTCTCCTACTAACTGGGTCTGGTAGTTGACTCATCCATCTATATAATTCTTTTTTGGTGGCATCTCGCAGCCAGATTTGAGCTTTATTAAGTGCCACTGCAACTGTTGGATAAGTCTGGGAGTCTTGCAAGTTTTCATAAAACTTTATCATCAAGAAGGCAGTGGATAGGTCATTTACTGCCCATAGACTACTGACAACGCTGGGACTACCCGCAACCAAAAAGCCGCTAGGTAGGGCGATATACTCGTCATTTAGGACAGTGAAGTCTGTCAAACCCGTTTCGCAGGCGGAGAGGGTGACGAGGCGGCATTGACTCAGCTCCAGAGCAAAAATTTCTCCTAGCGTGAGGGGTGCATCTGCCAAAACTAACGCTGATTTGAGGGGCGAGGCAAAGTCAAATGTGCCGTGACACGAGAAGTGGACGTAATTTGCTAAAAGCAACTGACCAGTAGCTGCCTCTTGATTCAAGACGACTTTAGTAGCCTTATAGTTGGATAGAATCTTAGCTGAGTCAAAGTAGCTACTAATAGCTGCTACCTCAAGATTGGTGAACAACAGATCGTTGGTTGGATTTTGGATAGCAAACAAGTTACTGAAATTTGGTATGGAGAGTTTCTCGCTCCTCCTTGTCGCAAGTTGCAGTAGCTGGCAACTAGGTGCATAACTGACACCTCTTTTAAAACGATCGAGGAGGCAAGAACCATTAGCTAGGGGTAAGGCATGGAGGGGCAATAAATGCAGTAAGCTACACGGAATTAAAATTACTCGCTCGTAGCTTTCGGGAAGCAGAGAAAGAATCTGTTCGATGTGCAATAACTTAGCTAAGCGGTTTAAGCTAGAGACTAGCTGCTCTTGCCATTGTGTTTCTTGTGCATAGTGTATTGCCAGATGCTCTCCAACCCAAACGACCAAGGCATCCAGATCGGCTTGCTGCTGCTCTTGGAGAGGCGGCCAAATATGAGGATACGGATTGTTGCGGGTGATAATGAAACAAACAAATGTTGTATTCAGAACATACCACTCAAGAATAACGGTCTGCTCGTCTGGTAGCAATGCCTGAATATCTGAGAAGGAAAGAGAGGAAAACTTTTCATTAATCTCGTTCTGAGAGTATGAGTCACAACTAGCAAGGCGATCTGCCAAGTTCCGCGCTTTGGTGCGCTCGACGTATTCAACTGCTTTGGCGTAGTAACGCGGGTCAGCATGAGCTAGTTCGAGGCAAACTTCTATTAAAGAACGATAAAGTTGTGTATATGTTTCTAGTAATTTTTGCTTCATTTCCGCTCCAGAAACACTTTCACTACGCAAAAATTCTACAGTTTCAATTGCATTTAAAAAATTCGTGTATGCACTGTTAAATTGTTTGTTGAATCGGTATACAGCGCCTAAATTAAATAAAGTTTCAACACGCTCTCTAGGAAAATTATCATGGGTACGAAATAGCAGAGCGTTCTCATAACAATTGATTGCCTGTTTGAGATTTTGCGTGCGATCTCCAAAAACTCTATCGGCATAAGCCATACCCAGATCGTGTTGAGTGGTAGCCCAATCCTGGGGAAAGTCTTCACGAGTGCGAACCTGTAAAGCATTTTGCAAGTGGGTGATGGCTTGTTCGTAATTTTCTGCTTGCACGCGATGAAAACGTGCAATATAAGCCACGCCCAAATTATTCTGAGTGGTAGCCCAATCTTGGGGAAAGTCTTCACGAGTGCGAACCTGTAAAGCATTTTGCAAGTGGGTGATGGCTCGGCCTCGATTTTCTTCAATCTCGGCTCGCTTACCACAATAAATGCACTGTAGATAAACACAACCCAGACCATTTTGAATGGTTCCCCATTGTTTGTGAAAAACTTCTTTTATATAAATTTTTAAAGCACTTTTATAAAAGAGAATTGCCAATTCTAGATTTTTTATTTTTTCCCCAACTGGGCAACTTGTGTAAGCATTTGCTAGGGTATTTTGAAGCATCGCCCATTCGGTGGGGTATGTATCGAATGTTAAAATTTGCAAAGCAAGTTCACTCCAGGAAATAGCTTTCTCTATATTCTCCGCTTTATCCCCACGAATCCGATTCGTATAGGCTATTGCTAAACTATTCATAAGAACCGCTGATTCTTTTTGTGTAAAAAATTTTTGTTCGAGGTTCTCCAAAAGCGCCCTTACATAACCAGCAATTGCAATTTCCCACTTAATATATCCAATTACAAAAGGACACTCCGAAATCAAACCACTAAGTATAACAATTACTCTGGCCGTTATTTCTGCATCGGGAGTTCCTTGAGATAAGAAAACAATGGATTTATTTTCCAACAAGTCTACAAAACTTTCATTTAGTTTTCCCACATTAGCAGAAAGCATTGAATATACTACTTGCCTGCACTCTGTTTTGTTATCCAATATTGCCTGTAATACCTCAAGTAAGAAGTTGAGAATCTGTTCGTGTTGTGAATTTGTCATCAGTTTTTCGTTTTTCTTT
This sequence comes from Microcoleus sp. D2_18a_D3, assembly GCF_036702455.1. NCBI lineage: Bacteria > Bacillati > Cyanobacteriota > Cyanophyceae > Oscillatoriales > Microcoleaceae > Microcoleus > Microcoleus sp. D2_18a_D3. Next base: position 42,743 of record NZ_JAUBTK010000037.1, on the reverse strand, counting down.
GCTCAGCGACCGATAGCACAGAACGCGGCCCAATAGTAGGGTGACTCAAAAGGCTTAGCATTGGCATCCCCATTAAACGATCGAAGCAACTTTATCCATTCACGAGAACCCAAAATAGGTCTAAAGATAGACTCTTTCTCCTTCATCCATTGCTTTAGTTTTTTGTTCGTCACATTTCGCAGCCAAAGTTGAGCTTCTTGAAGTGAAAGAGCCAGATTAGACTGGATTTTCAGATTTTCGTAGAACTGGATCATTAAAAAAGCAGTAGCCCCTTGAGGCACTTCCCACAGACTGCTAACTATACTGGAGCTACCTGCAACCAGAAAAGCACTCGGCAAGCCAATATACTCATCGCTAATGCTAGTGAAATCGGTGAGACCAGTTTCACAAGCCATGAGAGTCACCAAGCGGCATTCGCCGAGATCGAGACCAAAGAGTTCATCCAAAGTGATAAGTTTTTCATTTGCTAAGAACAGACCAGATTCAAAGGGTGATTCTAAGTTAAAGATGCCATGACACGCAAACAAAACGCAGTGGGCAGAGCGCAGGTATTCTGAATGAGCGTTATCAAGAGCCACTTTGGTTGCTTGCTCCCTAGCTAGAACGCAGGTGGAATTGAAGTGGTGACGAATGGCTTCAACTGCTAGTTCTGTGTAAGGGCGGTCTTGGGTTGGGTTGGATACGGCAAATAGATGATTAAAGTTTAACCGTTTCCGGTTTTGCGCTTGTTGCAGCAATTGGCAACTGGGAGCATAGCGAATGCCTGCCTTGAATCGCTCTAGGAGGCATTGATTCGCCACAATGGGTAAAGCATGGAGAGGAAATAGATGCAGGAAGCGATGGGGAATCAGAATTAAGCGATCGCACTTTTTGGGAATCCGAGTCAAAATCTCATCTATCTGCAAAATCTCAGCTAATCTACTTAGTCGCTGATTTAGTTGCGTCTGCCACTTATCTTTCTGCTCGTAGTAGTCTCTTAGATATTCTTTAGCCCAATCTATTAAAGCTTTCTGGTCTTTAAATGAAGATTCCAAAATAATGGGATATTGAGTATGCCTGGTAATTATGAAGGTGACGAAGGTTTCACCTTTAATGTACCACTCAATAAGGGCGGTTTTGTCGTCCAGCAGCAATTCCTGTATCTGCGGAAAACTGATACCTTCTACTCGTTGGGTCTGGCTGAAGTTGGAGTCAATTGGTTGGATCTGATTGGCAATCAATTCGTTTAGTTGTTGGCGCAATTGATTTAAATGATTGCGGTCTGGGATGGCAGCAGTTATAGAACTACTTAGCTGTTGACCTATGTTTTCAGAAATGATTGCACCATTTCTTGAGTGATTTCTCTGTTCAATGTCAAGCCGTCGCTGTTCAGATGCAATTTCTGACCGCAGGTACTTGAGTTTGTTCAGGATAGCTTCGGGAATGTTGCCTTTGGGGTAGAGGTTGCGAGTTGCTAGGAGTTCCACCAAGTTGCGAGTTTTGCTGCGTTCCACATACTCAATAGCTTTGGAATTGTAGCGCGGTTGGGTAGTAGCTAGTTCAAGGCAAATTTCTACCATATTTTGATAGAGGTTAATCCATGTCTCAGCTAATCTTTGTTTGACGGCATCTCCGGAAATAATCTCGCTACGCAGGGATTCTACAGTGCCAATGGCAGAGGCAAAGGCAATATAGGCTTGACGAAATCGCCGGAAATCTTTATAGACAAGTCCTAAGTTCAGTTGAGTTTCTGCATATTCTTTAGGGAAAGCTTTGCGGGTACGAACCTGTAAAGCATCTTGATAGCAAACAATAGCTAATTCTAAATTGCCGGCTCTCCTATAAGCAATACCTAAATTGTTTTTGACCATAGCCCAATCTCGCTCAAAAGCTTTGCGAGTATAGAGCCGCAAAGCTTTTCGATAGCAATTAATAGCTTTCTCCAAATTACCTTCCGCTTGAATCAAGCTGTAATTGCTGTAAGCCAATCCTAAATTATTCTGAATCTTAGCCCACAATTCTGGGTAAACTTTAGAGCTACAGACTCGTAAAGCCTCTTGGTAACATTCAATTGCCTTGTTCCAATTCTCGTTTTCTCCTACAACAAGTAAATCACTGTAAGCTATTCCCAAGTTAATTTGGAGCTTGATATACTCTTCAGGGAAGGAGTTATATGTAATAATTTGCAGGGCATTTTTATAGCATTTAATAGCCATATTCAAATTATACTCGGCCTGACCAACTAGACGCTCGCTATAAGCGACACCCAAATTTATTTGTACAAAAGCCCCTTGGTCGCCCAACGAATTTGGACTGTATATTTGGAGACCCTTTTGATAGTGAGAAATAGCTATTTCTATATTCTGCGCTGGTTCCCCTCGGAGTCGATTGCTGTAAGCAACTCCCACATTATTCTGGAGCATTGCCCATCTTTCTGGCAACACTTCTCGGGAAAATACAGTTGCTGCTAATTCATAGCCTGTAATAGCAATTTCTACATTGTTAACCTTATTGCCTAAATGAAATTCCCCAATTATATTGCTGAAATCATTAATTGCCATTGCCAAACCTCTAGCTGACGCTGGTTCTGTTGTCGGCAATGTATCGGCTGCATAACTTTGCAAAATTTGACAAAATTCATCATCTAGTTTATCCAAGTTTTCAGCAATTAAGGGAACTACAACCTGGGGATTGCAGTCGGTTTTGAGAACTGTTATTATTAAATCGGAAATAAAAATTCGTACTTCATAGATTCGGGTTTCTTTTGATTTGAATTTTCCCAGTTTGTCTTTTAAACGATTAATTGCACTTTTTAAAAATTCTAAGGCAGTATCAAAACCTATTTTTTCTAGAGTAGCAGCCAACTTGATTTCGTTTTTTACAAACTCATCATCAATTAGCTCTTGGTTAGCATTGATGATTTCCAGGGCTTGTTCTGCGCTCTGACAATTTTGCAGTGCATCGATCAGACTGATATAAACCTTCCGGCTTTGTTCATTTATCATTATTTCTTCTTCTATCATTGCCCAATTGCACAGAATGCTGCCCAGTAGTGAGGTGATTCAAAAGGCTGTACCGACTGCTTCTGAATAAATGAGATTACTTCTCTCCTCTCACGCGATTTTAATGGCAACTGATTTATCCATTTTAGTAAATCCTTTTTTTTGACATCTCGGAGCCATCGCTGAGCTTGGTTAAGAGCAATAGCCACAGTGGGAGAGGTCTGGGGGTTTTCCAGGTTCTCGTAGAACTTTATCATTAGTAAGGCAGTAGATAAGTCGTTTACTGTCCACAAGCTACTGACGACACCTGGACTGCCTGCATACAGGAAGCCACTGGGCAAGCCAATGTACTCATCGCTGATGCTGATGAAGTCTATCAAGCCGGTTTCGCAGGCAGAAAGGGTAACTAAGCGGCACCGACTGAGATCGAGTTCAAATACGTCTCCCAAAGTCAGGAGTGCAGGCGGTAACTCAAGATACGATTCCAATGGGTCTTTCCGATCGAAGAAACCGTGACAGGAAAAGTGGACACAGTGAGCTGAATGCAACTCGTCTGCACTAGGAGATTGGTAAAGAGCCTTTATTGTTGCTTGCTCCTGAGCTTGGACACATAAAGAGCGAAAATAGTGACTAATAGCTCTGACTTCTAGGTTGGCAAAACGTAAGTTAGAATTTGGGTTTTCTATGGTAAAGAAACAGTTGAAGTCAGGGCGTTCCTGATTTAGGCTTAGCTGCAACAGCTTGCAACTAGGAGCATAGCGAACTCCCCTTTGAAAGCGGTCAAGGAGGTAATTGCCAGTTGCTAGAGGCAGTGCGTGAAGAGGAAATATATGCAGACCACGATGGGGAATTAGAATTACCTGATTGTAGGTGTCAGGTACGAGCGAAACAATATCATCAAGCTGCAAAATTTTGGCGAGCTGGCGAAGGCGAGAGGCTAGGGTAGTCTTCCAATAGTCTTTTCGCCCATAGTAGGCATCGAGATACTTTTTCGCCCAAGTTTCTAAAGCTTCGAGATGTTCTGGGTGAGATTGCAAAACATACTGAGTCTGGGGAGTAATGATGAATGTAAGGAATGTTTCAGCTAGAACGTACCACTCGATGATAACTGTTTGGTTGTCGGGTAGCAATTTTTGAATTTCTGGGAAGAAAATGTTACCTTTAAATTCCAGATTTGGGTTGCGAGTAGCTATAAGTTCAGCCAAACTACGAGCTTTACTGCGCTCCACATATTCAATAGCTTGTGCTTCGTATCGCGGTTCAGTAGTCCCTATTTCTAGGCAAATTTCTACCATGCTTCTATAAAGCTGGTTCCATTCTTCAGCCAATTTCTGCTTAACGTTATCCCCTGAGACAATCTCGCGACGCAGGTTCTCTACAGTTTCGATAGCATCTGCAAAAACAGTATAGGCATTTGTAAATTGTTTAGCTGCCTTGTAGGTAAGTCCAAGATTGAGTAAGATTTGTGCGTACTTTTGTGCAAAAGTCTTACGGGTATACACCTGAAGTGCCAATTCATAACAAGTCACAGCTTGCTTTAGATTCTCTACTGGTTCCCCCTGAATTCGGTTTCTATAAGTAATCCCTCGATTGTTTTGGGTCATAGCCCATTGTTCCGGGTAAGCCTCAAAGGTATGGACTTGCAAGGCCTTTTCAAAACAAGTAATAGCTTTTTCTAAATTTTCTGAGCGCTCCTTACAAATACGACCTTTGTAGGCAGTTCCCAGATTATTTTGGAGCATAGCCCAATCTTTCGGAAAAGCTTTTGGGGTATAGACAAATAAGGCTCTTTTGAAGCAGGCAATGCTTTTTTCTAGCTTCTTTTCCCGGTCTACCGTGTAATTGCTGTAAGCAGTTCCCAAATTATTTTGGAGCATAGCCCACTGTTCTGGATAAGTTTCAGTGGTGTAAACTTGCAAAGCATTTTCATAGTGTGCAATCGCTTGATTCAAATTATCTGTTAGAGCTTCAAGAATGCGTTCAGTGTAAGCATTGCCCAAATTATTTTGGGTAGCTGCCCAGTCTTTGGGATAAGCCTTGCGGGTGCGAATCTGTAAACCTCTTTTGTAGTAAGCGATCGCCTGCTCTACATTTTGGGCGCGTTCTCCCTTGATGCGATAGATATAAGCATTTCCTAAATTATTTTGAAGCCTAGCCCAATCCTGTGGAAACTGATTGCGAGTATGCACCTGCAAAGCTTTTTCGTAGCAATCAATGGCTTGCTCAAGATTCTCTGCCCGTTCTCCCCGAATACGATAGAGGTAAGCATTCCCTAAATTGTTTTGGGTCTGGGCCCAATCGTTGGGGAATGTGTCACGAGTATAAACAGTTAACACTATCTCGCAGCCAGCGATCGCAATCTCTAAATTACTAGCTCTGTCTCCTTTGGGAAACTGTTGAATTAGGCTACTAAAAATGAAAATTGCCTGTGCGTTAACTCGACACTGCTCTATTTCCAGTTCTGGCAAGGTAGCTCTTACCCATGCTTGCAAGACTTGGGCAAATCTATCATTTAATTTGTTTAAATTCGCGTCTAACAGCGGGTAAACTATACTTTTGTCACCACCGCTCTTGAGAGCTGTATCTAATACCTTAATCAAAAAATTAAAATATTCCTCGGGGGTTTCCTCCTCAGCAGTCCTCTTCTGAGCGGCTGTCCTCCCTTTCTTATCATTACTTGGCAATCCCAGTGCCGTGGTTAGCTGATGGGTAAGAGCGATTAAAAAATCAGTTGCCTTTTGGTTGCCCCTCTGCTCTAACACAAGAACTACCTGTTCCATGACCTCTACCAACCCGGCATCGATCAAATCGAGGTTGGCCTTCAAAATCTGGGCTTCCTCCCCACTAGGACAATTTAGCAGTGCTTGGATTAAATTAAGATAAGCGGAATGGATCGGTGAGTTCGTCATTAGTTTTTATTTACTTACTGGCCCAGCATAAATTAAATGCCTTTTCTACATCCAGTAATACCTCACACCTCAACAGTCGATAACACAAGCAGCCTCCATCCCGTACAAATCGTTCAGAACGACCTTGACATCGGGAAATTGAAAATACTCCGTCAGCTTACCGATGCGGTGATTAAATCCTTTGTAGCGGTGTTTGAAGTACAGCTCCACATTCCCCCGGCTCTCCCACAATCCTAGCAAGTTGACCGCAACATCCGAGTAATGCGCTCTCACATCCCGCTGCACTTCGGCGATGCGTTCCTCGATCGATCGAGTTGTTACCCCAATTTTATAGAAGCAGTGACCGTCCGCTTTAACCTCAAGGAAGTAGAGCGAGTTCACCAGAATCCGACGAAGCTGTGATCGATAAATTAGCAAATCAGCCCTCCGTTCTTCCAAACAAGATAAACCCGCAGATAAAGCAATCTCTACAGAGCCTTCCAATGAAGCCAGCACTGACAGCAGCAGCGGTTCTTGGACTTGGTTGAACAGCGCCAGGGGAAGCGCGCCGACCGGGATTTTACCCAAATCGGTAAACTGATAAGAGCGAGATCCCTCTGATTCCAACAATCCTTTCAATTGCCATCGAAAGTTTACCAAGTCTTTGGGAATGCCGTAATTCTGTGCGCCGTATTCTTTCCACAGCACTTTTAGTTGCTCCAATTCCTCACCCTTAAGCTGGATGTTGAAATTATCATAGAGGGGCAGCGAGGGAAACGCTTTTGTCTTAATCCGCTGCGAGACTGGTTTACAACTTTCCTCAGTATGGGCAAAGTGATGCTCTTTCACCGAACCCTTTTTTGCTGTCAATCCGCCGCCACAGTAGAGACAAGTTAGCTGAGTTTTTCCGCGCACAACCTCATCAATGCTCGTCAGTTCGCCACTGCGAGCAACACCAAATTTAAGCCACATCGCCCTTCAATTCTCCTCAATGCAGGTTTGAAGATGCACCCGCTAGATGAAGAATTGTAACAATATTGCTTGTTAATAGCCTCTGCCAGGCGGGGAGAACCAACCTCCAGGTGCTGCTTCGGGCGAATCTTTTGAGAGGTAAATTTTGGATAAAGGCAAGTCTAAATTAGTCTAAATTAGTATTTATAATCACACTTTGAAAGAGTAAATGCTCGATCTACTCCCAGAGCAAGAGCCACAAACCTTGAAGCTGGCGTCACCGGTGCCGCTGGCGCTTCATCCCGCGGAGGTGTACCTTGACAGTTTGGGAAGCGATCGCTCGAAGGCAACGATGGCGGCAGGACTCGACATCATGGCGAAGTTGCTGGCGGGCTCCGAGTGCGACCGGATGACGTTGAATTGGGCAGCATTGCGCTACAAGCACACGGCAGCGCTGCGCTCGGCACTGGAGAAAAAGTACGCGCCAGCTTCGGTCAATCAAATGCTGTGCGCCCTTCGGCGGGTGCTTAAGGAAGCTTTGCGGTTAGATTTAATCGACCCCCTGGATTACAGCAAGGCGGTGGACGTGAGAAGCGTCAAGCAATCGGGAAAGCCAAGGGGGCGGGCGCTATCCCCGGATGAAATTGCAGCGCTGGTGCAAAGCTGCTCTGGCGAGAGTACCGTTGATGTTCGAGATGCAGCTTTGATTGCTATCTTGCGGGGGGGTGGCATCCGCCGCGCTGAAGCAGTCAGCCTTAATTTGGAGGATTTCAACCACTCTACGGGAGCATTGGAAATTCGATTCGGGAAGGGGAAGAAAAACAGGATGGTTTATCTCCCAGAGGCAGCGATGGCGTTGGTAGAAAAGTGGCTCAAGTTGAGGGGAGAAGCGCCAGGGCCGCTGCTTTTTCCCATCCGTAAGGGAGGAGAAATTCAATTTCGGCAGATGACGGACGATGGTGTTTTGAAGATTTTGCAGCGACGGGCTTTCCTCGCTGGAGTGGATTCTTTCTCGCCTCACGATTTTCGGCGCACGTTTTGCTCAGACCTCCTCGATGCTGGAGTCGATATAGTGACAGTGCAGAAGTTGGCAGGTCACGCTTCCCCTGTGACCACCGCTAAGTACGATCGGCGGGGTGAAGAAACGAAGCGACGGGCTGTGCAGCACTTAGGGTTTTGATTTTGAGGGTGGGGGTGCCATTCGCAGATTTTCTTAAGCCAGCCAATTCACCCTAATCAGGCTATCTTGTACATTCTTAAAAATGGCGGTGTTTGAAAGGTTTAGGCTTAATTTCTGCCTCGAAAGCGTACTGGCATTCGATCTGATGGATAAATTAACAGGTTTTGCTGTAATTGTTCCAGAGAAGAACGACCTTTGACTAACTCCCAATCGAAGTGGCGCAGCAATAATGCTAACATCATCGTTCCTTCCAGCATTGATAGATGCTCTCCTAAACAACGATGCGAGCCGCTCGCCAAAGTCTATCATTGGCAGTGAACTTGTTTCCTTATTCTTGTCTAACCAACGTTCCGGCCGAAATTCCTCTGGATGAGCATAAACTTCTGGATCTCTTCCGGCTGCAAGCATTGACCAGGATATTCTCGTCTCACGCGAAATCACTGTTGGACATCGAATGCGAGGGTTGTGCAACCAGCGCCTGAAGCGGCGTTAATGACTCTGAGCAAACCGAGCACGAGTTCGCGCATAGATTGTCCATTTGGTTAAATTAATGTATTCGCTGTAGACTAAGCCAATCACCTCCAAATGAGTGTTTGTAGATGCCGATAGTCTGCCCAGGGCATGGATTGACCAAACAAAGTCTTTAGTTGATGATAGAGTTAGGAGGTTCTCATTGGTTTTTGTGGTTGTGTGGTAACTTTCACAATAAACCGGAAATGCCCTTCAACTATGGGTTGAACTTCCTTTCCCTTGGAGTTTTGTCAGTCAACCAGGCGTCAACGACTGTGTATAAGTTTCACCCGTGGGCATTGCCATTTTCCTTCTTCTGCACGTTGATACCGGGCTTGATGTTTCTGGCTAAATTTATGGATCTGGTTTTCGGTCTTCCTCTTTTGCCAAGCTGGTATCCGATAAACCCAACAGCATGAAAAATATCTTGCCACCTATTCAGGAACGTCTTGACAATTTACTCCTTAGTTTACAAGACCTTCGCTTGCTCAGTAATCGCGGGATTGGAAACGAAATTGGCTTTTATATATTTGATTATGACCCCGAACATGAGCCATTAGTCCAGCAGCACGTTTCTCGTTTAAAACGGCAACTGGCAGATTCTCCCAATAATCTGAAAGTAGAGGAGATTAACCTCTACCATGTCATTCTGGAAATCTTGCAAGGACGGCGAGTTTTGGAGAAAGCATTTGATTTGGAAGCAACTAAAGGTAGCGCAGTTCTGAGTAAAACTATTTTTCCTTTGGTGCGTGCTGCTCAGGTTGTTGACCATATCCAGAAAAAATTAAGTGGTCAGGAACAACTTGTGTTTTTGACAGGGGTGGGCGCGAGTTGGCCTTTGCTGCGATCTCACACCATCCTCAACAACTTACACCCAGTTCTGGATCTCACGCCACTGGTGATGTTTTTTCCCGGTTCCTACGATGGTCAAGAACTTCGCCTATTCAACACTTTTAAAGACGATAACTATTACCGAGCTTTCCCACTTATTCCCCGACAGGAACGTATTTTATGAATATCTCTGAATTATTTCTTAAAGACATTCATCGTAATATTAATGGTGTGATTAAAGTTGGTCAACTTGATAGCGATAACATTCGCCAAGAACTTGAAGAATATGTCATTACTCACGAACTCAATAAGCACTTTTGCAGTTTCTTCGAGCGCTATACTACGGCACTAGATACCCCAACTGACAAAATGGGGGTTTGGATTTCTGGGTTCTTTGGTTCGGGTAAATCTCACTTCCTGAAAATCTTATCTTATTTACTGGATAACCGCCCAGTGGGAAACCGTCACGCTTTAGATTACTTTAATCAAGAGCGAGTTCGAGATCCCATGTTACACGCTAGTATTACTAAAGCGGTACGGAATTCTACAGATGTAATCTTGTTTAATATTGATTCTAAAGCAGATGCTAATAGTAAAAATGATAAAGAAAGTATTGTAAAAGTTTTTCAGAAAGTTTTTGACGAGCATTTAGGATATTTTGGTACAGTTCCAGCGATCGCCGAATTTGAACGTCAATTAGACCAACAAGGTAAGTACGTAGCTTTCCAAGAGGAATTTAAACAAGTTTCGGGACTGGACTGGAAAGAAAATCGGGATACTTGGGGATTTTGCCAAGATGAAATTTCTACAGCTTTACAAACCGTTACCGGAATGAGTGCGGAAGCTGCTTCCCGTTTGCTTGATTTTAACGAACAAAATTATAGCTTAAGTAGTGAAAAGTTTGCTCGTCTTGTTAAACAATATCTTGATAAAAAGAGCACTCACTACCGTTTACTATTCATGGTGGATGAAGTTGGACAATATGTAGGAGATGACAGCAACCTGATGCTAAATTTGCAAACGGTTGTTGAGGATTTAGGGATTTATTGTCAGGGACGAGCTTGGGTTGTTGTTACTTCCCAAGAAGCGATGGATCAGATTACCAAAAATCGCATCAAAGGGCAGGATTTTTCTAAAATTATTGGTCGATTTAGCAGACCTTTAAGTTTATCTTCTGCTAACACAGATGAAGTTATTAAGCTGCGTTTGTTGAAGAAGAAAGAGGCAGCTACTCAATGTTTAGAAGCTCTTTACTATCAAAAAGTTGCTATTTTAAAAAATCAAATTCTCTTTACAGACAGTGCTGAATTACCGGGATATCGTAATGCAGAAGAATTTGTTGCTGCCTATCCTTTTATTCCTTATCAATTCAATTTACTGCAAAAAGTTTTTACGGTTATTCGGATGATGGGGGCGGCGGGCAAACATTTAGCATCGGGAGAACGTTCTTTATTAGATGCTTTTCAGCTTGCCTCCAAAGCAGTAGCAGGTCAAGAGTTAGGTGGATTAGTTCCTTTCAATACATTCTACTTAGCTGTTGAAGGGTTTTTAGATAGCACCATTAGTCAAGTTATTGACCAAGCAGCACGAAATTCTCAACTGCAACCGTTTGACATTGATTTGCTAAAAACCCTGTTTATGATTAAATATGTCCAAGAAATTCGCGCCAATTTGGATAACTTGACCACTTTATGCTTGAATAATATTGACCAAGATAAATTGGCACTTAAAGCGCAGGTAGAAGCGGCTCTAAATCGCCTAGAGAAACAAACTTTAATTCAGCGAGTGGGAGATGAATATAACTTCCTCACTTATGAAGAACAGGATATCGGACGGGAAATAAAAAATACCGAAATTGACCCCAGTGACGTAACAGCAGAACTGCAAAAGCTAGTTTGGGATTCTCTTTTTACCGAGAAGAAGATCCGTTACGACCAACGGCATCAATATTCCTTTAATAGAAAGTTAGACGATCAATCTTATGGACTACAAACTAGCGACCTTACCCTGCATATTATTACGCCTTATGCAGATCGTTATACCCAACTTCAACAAGATGCTACCTGTATTCTCACTACGGGAACTGCACAGGAGGTTTTAGTTAGATTAGGTGACGACCAAACTCTATTAGATGAACTGACTGAACTGGTTAAAACTGATAAATATATCCGGCGTAAAAATAGCAGCACCCTCAGTACCAGCGTCCAGACAATTCTGACTACTCGCAGTGAAGGAAATAGTCGGCGAAAGGAACGTATTACTACTACTTTACAAGATTTAATTGAGCGTGCAGATGTATTCGCTTGCGGTAGCAAGGTAGAAATTAGCACTCGGGACTCGAAAAATGTTTTAACTGAAGGGTTAACTTATTTAATTGATAATGTTTACAATAAGCTGAATTACGTTAATAGTGGATTTGAAACTGAAGAACAGGTAAGTAATGCTTTCTGCCGCGAACATCAAGAACAAAATACTTCGGGACAGGCGTTTAATGCAGCCGCTCATGGTGAAATGCTAACTTGGTTAAATGATGAAGCAAGAACTCATCGGCAAGTGACAATTAAGAGTTTAAGGGACAAGTTTGAAGTTCGTCCTTATGGTTGGTCAGAGTTCGATATTCTGGGTGTGATGGCAGAATTGGTTAATCAGGGTAAGTTAGAATTGCGATTAGCTCAAGGGACGGTAAATTCTCAAGAACCAGGGTTAGTTGCTAAGTTAAGAAGTCGCAAAGGACTCAGTGAATATACTGTACGTCTCGGTGAAGTAATCAATCCTGCTAGTTTGAGAGTTGCTAAGGATTTAGCAAATGATTTATTGGAAATTACACCACCAAACGACCCCTTAAAGTTATTTGAAGTTTACCAAAATAACTTCAAAGTAAAACAGGCGGAATTAGAAACTTGGTTAGCACAGGCACAATTAGAAGGACTGCCTTTTATTAAGCTATTAGAAACTCACTTAACTTTGGTAAAGGAGTTGACAAGTAAGGAAAGTCCAGCAGAATTTTACAATGCTGTTCGCCACCATCAAGATGACTTGGAAAATTTGATTGAAGATGGACAAAAGCTGAAATCTTTCTTCACTGGACAAGTTAAGGTATTTGAGCAAGCGAAGCAGGATTTAAAATTTTTGGAACTGGAGTTGCGTCATATTAATGATGCAGAATTATTGCAGCGGGTGGAAACAGTGCGCCAAATTTTGGCAATGGCAGACCCAACGGCGAAAATTCCTCAATTACCGATGTTATTGCAGCCAGTTAAAGATAAGGCGCGTGAGGTTTTACAGAGACAAATTGAACAAGCACTTTTAATTTCTGAAGATATTAAACAACAGCTTGTTGAATATGTCAAAGCTGGCTATCCTACTCAACAAATTGATTTGGGGCAGTATTTTACAGAGATTGAAGGGGCAATTTCTATGATTAAAAATGCTACTAATATTGATTCTGCAATCGCGCGACAAAGTGAATTAGAGGGATTTGTCAATAAGTTTAAACAAAAAATTGATGCTGTGGCGGCTCAAATCATCAACAGCGCTAAAGAAAAAACAGATTCTTATCAGGTGAATTCGCTCAAAGCTATTGTACCAGTCCGGGTGGTAAGCTATGCTCCTAAACCTTTTTTAGAAACGGCTGAGGATGTAGAATCTTATTTAGCAGCTTTACGAGGAGCATTACTAGAAGAAATTGAGCAAAACCGCCGCGTGCGTCTAGAATAAATATTATCACTGTTTAATAGATACATTCAATTTGGACTGTTAGTCTCTTTTCTGAAAATGAACCGCAACTCTATCAAAACTTTTGCTATTTGGGCGCGTCGCCACCTCCGGGAACAAGTTACGGCGCGGGCTGCTTTATATGGGATTACTGCTAAAGAATTGGTGGAACCAACAACGGTTTCTGGGGGGTTATTAGTTGCGGGACAAACTTTGGATGCGGGGGAGGCGAAGCAGTATGAATTATTGCGTCAGCATCTCCAAGGTTTGATGCAGAAAGGTAAATTGGCGGATGCGGTAGAAACGTTAATTAATGAAATTGCTTATACTTGGTTTAACCGTTTAATTGCGTTGCGCTATATGGAAGTGAACGGTTATATTGGGCGGGTTTTAAGTAGTAGTGATTCGACGTTTGTTGACCCGGATATTTTACGGGAAGCGAGTGAAATTGCGGAATTAGAAAAGTTATCGGAATTAAATTTAGAGGTATTAAGTCAGTGGCGCAGTTTGGCGAGTCGGGAACTTAATTCGGATGAGTTTCTGTATCGGCGCTTGTTGTTGTGTCAGTGTGAAGATTTGGCGGATAGTTTGCCATTTTTGTTTGACCGCCGTCAGAATTATATGGCGTTATTTATGCCCGGGAATTTGTTAAACCAAGATTCGATTTTGCGGCGGTTGGTGAATGATATTAGTGAGGATGATTGGCTGGCAAAACGACCAGATGATGAAAACCAACAGGATGTGGAAATTATCGGTTGGTTGTATCAGTTTTATATTTCGGAAAAGAAGGATGAAGTGATTGGGGCTAAATCTAAAGTGGAGGCGCAGGATATTCCCGCAGCGACGCAACTTTTTACGCCTCATTGGATTGTCCGTTATATGGTGGAAAATAGTTTGGGGCGGTTGTGGTTGGAGTCTCATCCTGAGTCGAAGTTGCGGGATTATATGCCTTATTATTTGGAGAATCCTAACCAAGACGACGGGGAAAAGGTAAGTTTTAAACCGTTACAACCGGAAGATTTAACGGTTTGTGACCCTGCTTGTGGAAGCGGTCATATTTTGGTGTATGCGTTTACTTTGCTGTTTTTGATTTATCGGGAACAAGGGTATTTAGAAAGGGATATTCCTGAGTTAATTTTGACGCATAATTTGTATGGGTTGGATATTGATGAACGGGCGGTACAGTTAGCGAGTTTTGCGGTTTTGATGAAGGCGAGGGCGATTAATTCGCGGATTTTTAGGAAGTCTTTGGCGTTAAATCTTACGGTGGTGCGTCCGACGAATAGCCAAAGTTTACCTCCGGCTTCGGAGTTGAATGTTAAAGATTGGCAAGGGTTAATTGAGGCGTTTAAGGATGCGGATAATTTGGGGAGTTTGATTGTTCCGCCTGCGTTTGATGGGGAAAAGTTAAGGGGGCAATTGGCGGCGTTAGAGGCGAGTGATTCGTTGTTTAAAGGGTTTGTTCCAGCGTTGCGGGGGTTGGTTTTACAAGCGGAATTGTTGAGGAATAAGTATTGGGTGGTGGTGGCAAATCCACCTTATATGGGGGGTAGTTCATTTAATGATACTTTGAAAACTTTTATCAGTAAACATTATCCTTCTTGTAAAGGTGATTTATTTGCGCCTTTTATAAAAAAATCATTATCAATAACTTTGCCTGAAGGCTTAATGGCTAATATTAATCAGCATAGCTGGATGTTTTTAAGTAGTTACGAAGAACTAAGAAAAGATATTATTGCAAACTATACGATTCAAAGTATGTTACATCTGGGAATAGGCGTTTTTCCAGAACTTAATAGTAAAGTTATTCAATCTACTGCTTTTATTTTAAGTAAACATAAACCCTCGGAACGAGAAAGTAAATCAATTTTTATAAGATTAGTAGATAATTATAGTGTTGCATGGAAACAAGAAGCATTTTTTAAGGATGAATATCGTTATCTAGGAGTTAATCAGGCTGATTTTGGTAAGATACCGGGGAGTGCGATCGCTTATTGGGTAAGCCCAGCAATAAAAAAAGCTTTTTCCGAGTTTATATCTTTAAGGGATTTGACTATCTCAGATGGTCAAAATGTTACAGGAAATAATGATAAATTTCTTAGATTATACTGGGAAGTTGATTCAAAAAAAATACAAGAAGTTAGATGGAGATTTTATGCAAAAGGAGGAGGTTTTAGAAAGTGGGCTGGAAATTTAGATTCATTGGTAGACTGGTCAGAACAAGCGTTGACGCATTATCGTAAAAATAGTATTTGTAGGTTAATTCCTGAATATTTATGGTACAGGCAAGGAATTACTTGGGGTTTAGTAACATCTTCATATCCTAGCTTTAGGAAGCTTCCTTCTTCTGCTACCTTTGATAAAGGTGGTTCTTCAGTCTTTTTAATAAATGATTCTACATTAAATTCTATTTTAGGTTTTTTAAACTCAATTGTTGGATTAACACTACTAAAAGTTATGAATCCAACCTTAAACTTTCAAGTTAAAGATATTAGAGATTTACCCTTTACCCAAGGTAAAAATGAGCATTATATAGATGATCTTATTTTAAGAGCGCAAAGTGTTTCTCATCAAGAATGGGACAATTTTGAAACCTCCTGGGACTTCCAAACCCATCCCTTATTAAGATATAATATCAAAAAAATATCAGAAGCCTTTAAAAACTGGCAAACCGACAGCGAAAACGCCTTTCAAAAACTCAAACAACTCGAAGAAGAAAATAACAAATACTGGATAGAAGCATACGGACTACAAGACGAACTCACCCCAGAAGTCCCCGATAACCAAATCACCATCCGTCGCGCCGACCAAAACCGCGATATTCGTTACCTCATTTCCTACGCCGTTGGTTGCATGATGGGGCGCTATTCCCTCGATAAACCCGGCTTAATTCACGCCGGACAACCCTTTAACCCGACACAACATACCATTTTTTCCGCCGATATTGATGCCATTATTCCGATTACCGACCAAGCTTACTTTGATGATGATATTGTTAACCGCTTTGTCGAATTTATCCGCGTCGCTTACTCACCAGAAACCCTCACGGAAAACCTTGATTTTATAGCCGATACCTTAACGCGAAGAAGTGGCGAAACCTCCCGCGATCGAATTCGCCGCTACTTCCTAACTGAATTCATTTCTGATCATATCCAAACCTATAAAAAACGTCCGATTTACTGGCTCTTCACCAGTGGCAAAAATCGCGCCTTTAACGCCTTAGTTTACCTGCATCGTTACAGTCCAGATACTCTCGCCCGACTCCGCACCGACTATGTTTTAGAACAGCAAGTCAAACTTGATGGCGAAATTTCCCGCACTCAACAGCAATTTGATAATGCAACCATTAGCATCGCAAAAAAAGCGGCTACCAAACGCTTAAAAGAATTGCAAACCCAACAGTTAGAGCTCCGCGATTATCAAGCCAAATTACAAACAATGGCAGATGCCAGAATTAAACTCGATTTAGATGATGGAGTTGCTTATAACTATACTCGGTTTAAGGGTTTAGTTTATGAAGGTTCCGATCTGAAAATGGCAGATTTGGAAAAAGCAGCAAAATGGAAATTAGAATTGTTAAAAGTAGACGGTTAACTATTCCCTAAGATGAACACTACCCGCATCCAAAGTAGCATACTAACTTTATTTCAAGATGATAACCGCTGGTCGCACCCAGGACGACGGGTCGTGTTTTGGTACGATCCAGATGGGCAATTTGCAGATGCTTTCAACGAATTACAATTAGATGGCATCAAAAAATTACAACTTGGCGACACTCCCTTTACCGTCAAACATCACCTATTCATCGAACAACCAGAACAACCCTTTTTACTCTACGCACCTTTTCCAGAACCCCCAAACCAGGATAACTGGTTACTCGACATCCAACTGTCCGGCTTAACCTTTTCGGCTGACCCTGCTGCCCTCATCTACGCAGACTTAGGCTTCAAACAGCGTAGCCTGGAAATAACAATTCGCGATCGCCTCAAATTCTTCAACAGCCGCAAACGCACCGAAGCCTTGCAAAATATGGGCTTACCCCCAGATACCGACGAACGGGCGTTAATTTTGGCAATGCTATCGGTACTAGCTGGGTTAAAAGTCCCCGATGCAGGCACACTGATTCGCCAAGTCTTGTTAAAAGGATTATTGGAATCAGATAATCTGCTGTGGAAAGACATTGAGCGTTTTGTTCATCCCCATGACTTCTGGCGAGTCGTGCAAGAACATACAGGTTTTGCCGACACCACCCCCAGCTTGCGAAAACTGTTCGTACAGCTACTCATCACTCATTTTGAAAAGTCCTTACACGGGTCAATTCCTATTGATTTTAAAGCACAAGTTATTACCCCCGGACAGCGGGCTTACGCCTTCATCGACCAGTGGATGCGCGACCAACAAGACTCACCCGGATGGAAGGAATTAAGCCAACAAATAGCAGAGGAATTAAACATTCTTGATGCCATCCAGAATTTATCCCCAGAAATCCTCTATGAAGCCGCTACTTTTGAAGTAGTAGACCAAGCCATCATTCGCGCCTGCGTCAAAGCCTTACGTTCCCCCACTCCTGACCTCACCCTTTGGCCTAACTGGTTACAAGCCCGACGCACTTTGTTTTGGTTCTCCAAATACGAACCTCTTTATTGCGCCCTGGATGCAGCCATTGAACTTTTAGAATTAAAGGGCCAATATCCCGAAGGCTTTCGGATGCCTGCACCCCAACTATTTCAAGCTTATGCCAAACAACTGTACCGTTTTGACCAAACTTACCGCCACTTTATTGTTGCCAGCGATGCAGCCTTTGGCGATATCCTCAAAGGATTAATCGAGGATATAGAAAACCTTTACACCCAATGGTATTTAGATGAATTGGGGGAAGCCTGGTCAGATGCCTTAGAAAACAGTTGGCAATTAGCAAATATTTCCAGCCAAACCAGCTTCTTCGGAGGGCACGTACAACCAATTATTAGTAGAAAAGACCCCGAAAAAGCTTTTGTGATTATCTCCGATGCCCTTCGGTACGAAGTCGCTAGCGAACTCGCAGAAACCATTCAAAAAGAACTTCGGGGTAAAACCACTATTGAACCTCTGTTTGGCGTTTTACCCAGCGTCACCAAGTTAGGGATGGCGGCGCTACTACCTGGGATGAAGCTGGAGTTACTGCCTGGAAATAGTGATGTACTCCGAGACAGACTGAGTACCCAAGGGACAGCAGCGCGTCAGAAAGTATTAGACCAAAACAGCCGTGTTGAAGCAACGATACTGGCTGCCCAGGAACTTTTGACAATGAATACCGAACAGGGACGGGCAGCGATTTCCCCCCACCACCTCATCTATATTTACCACAACACCATCGATGCCATTGGTGATAAAGCTGCTAGCGAACATCAGGTATTTGCAGCTTGTTCACAAGCTATTAGCGAACTGGTGCGACTGGTGAAAAAGATTTGTAACTCTCTTAACGGAACCCATGTATTAATTACCTCAGATCATGGGTTTTTATACCAGCGCCGTCCGATTGCTGAAGCCGATAAACGCCCTTTGCCACGGGGGGAAGGAGTGCTGGAAACAAATCGCCGCTATGTTTTGGGGCGAAACTTAGAAGCTGATTCCGGGACTAAAGCCTTTAACTTACCTTATGATACTGGGGGCGCGATCGCGATCGTTCCTCGCGGTAGTTTGCGTTTTGCCGTCCAAGGTGCAGGTTCCCAATATGTACACGGTGGTGCTAGTTTACAAGAAATCTGCATTCCGGTGATTACCTACCATCACCAACGCGCCGTCAAGGGCGATGAAGGGCCAGCCCGCAAAGTGGGAGTGCAAGTCAACGCCAGAGCCCGAAGAGTGACCAATAACCGCTTTAGCCTCAGTTTAGTACAAACTGAAGCTGTAGAGGGGAGATGGCGATCGCGTCAGGTAACAGTTGCCCTTTATGACCCTGAGAGTTTAGCACCGATTACAGACGTGCCGGGGGCAGAGTTAAGTAGTAGTAGTGTTAGTCCTAGCGATCGGGAATTTAGTATTCGTTTGACTGTAACTACAACTAATCCACCAACAACTGCTTACTTAATTGTTAAAGATGCCGATGATGAAAGCGAACTTTTGCGAGAAACTTGGATAGTAAATTTGGGAATTACCAATGATTTTGGGGATTTTTAAGGCTTTGATATAATTTACAATAATAATTAACTCCATTAAACTAAAATTTTAGGAATCACTTTTTATGCCTATCTTATTCAACGAGCCAGATTCAGATTCTCTATTAAATTTCATAAAAGAACAAGTTACACAAGCATCAAGCCTAGACGAAAAAAAGTGGGTATTTTATGCTATTACTTGCTATTTTAATCCTGATGTAATAATAAATTTGGTTGGTGATATAAAAAAAATACTACACGATACTTTATCAGAAGTTCATTTACTTGTTGATGCTGATGAATGGATTAAACAACCTATTACTATTAGTAACTTTATCAATATTGTATATCAGAAATTAGGGTGCTCGGAAATTAGAGAAATTTCCTTGACACCTATAGCTTGTCGTAGTAAGCTTTTCCATGCTAAATCTTACGCATTAATTTCTTCAAAGCCAGTTTTAGCAAGTGGTGATTATAATGGTTTTGCTCTTGTGACTTCTGGAAATTTCACCAGGTCAGGGCTCACTGATAATGTTGAAATTGGGCAAATAGTTGACGATCCGAATTCTCTTGATGAGTTTGTTAAATTATTTATAAAATTAAAGCATAAATATGCGCTTTCTCCTCAACAAGAAGCTGAACACCAAAAGTTCCAATCAGCGTCCCAATTTCTTGCACAAGGAAAATTTTACCATACATGGCATCCTTCATTGGATTTAAAATTCCGCTTGACTTTATCTGCTAAAGAGAAAGAAAGATTGTATGAACTTGCAAATAATGAAGAAACTCGGAAAAACATAGAGGACTTTACTTTGAATCAAATCAAAAGTATAACCAAAGATCCAATAAATCTTAAATCAATGTTTAATATTTGCCCAAAGCCCATCCCAGGAGATTTTTGGGGAACTTATAGTATTGATACCCTTTTGGGACAGTGGGTACCAAATGAAATTAGTCAGTTGATTGAAGATGAGGTTAATTTAACTAAGGAAATATTTAAAGATCTTATTCAAGAAATTAGTAATTCAGAAAAAATAAAAGAATATTATACAATGTTGCAGGATTTTGTTGACAGAAAATTTCAAGAAAAAGTGATCGAACTTGATTCTAATAATTTATTGGCTGTTGATACTTGGCGTAACAAAGTTGACCGGATATTGAATGATAAAAATTTATTAAATACTTTCATCTGTGATTATGAACCTATTGAATTCCCCAGACTTGAACCTGATTTAGTTTTTAAAGTTTATCAACGCATAAAAGATTTTTACCATAAGTCGGATTCCCACATTGGTATTGGTAAATTATTTGCTCAATTTCACGAAAATAGTGATTTTAGTTTTAATAAGCTTGAATTTGCTCAATTTCACGAAAATAGAAATTTTAGTTTTAATGAGGTTGAATTCGAGAAATTGGTTGCACAAGCTAAAAACAGACTAGAAGAAAATCGAATTGGAGATTTAAAAGAAATTGAATCGAAACAAAAATTCAGAGCTTTTCAATTTGAAGAGGAAAGTACAATAGTTAAAGGTTATAAACGAATAAATGGGATTTTCTTAAACAAAGATGATAAAATTATACTCTATAAGGATGATATAAATGATGAAAAAGTGAAACAAATAGCTATAGATAGTTTAATAGTGTTCAAAAAACAGCAAGAATAAAAAATAATGATCAAATTCCAAGACATATTTTTTGGGGATTTAGACGGTGATTCAAGTCAAACTTTTAAGCACTGACAGAAATACAGTTACAACTAATTATGGATGACCTTGACCAAAAACTAAATCAAATTTATCCTGGCAAAGTAGTTCGTAAAGACCTCACCCAGCGAATCAAGGAAGGTGCTAACGTTCCCGTTTACGTACTGGAATATCTACTAGGAATGTACTGCGCCACTGATGACGAAACCACTATTGAAGAAGGTATTCAAAGCGTCAAACGTATCCTTGCTGAAAATTACGTGCGTCCTGATGAAGCAGAAAAAGTTAAATCTAAAATTCGGGAATTAAGCAGATTTACTATTATAGATCGCGTAACAGTCAAGTTAAACGAGAAAGCTGACATCTACCAAGGCGAATTAGCAAACTTGGGAATTAAAGGGGTAGAAATTGACCCGGATATTGTCAAACGTAATGAAAAGCTTTTAGGCGGGGGTATTTGGTGTATCTTACAACTAGAATACGAAGCTGGAGCAGATCCAAGCCCTTTCATTGTCGCCAGTCTCAAACCCATCCAAATGCCTAATGTAGATATGGAGGAACTGTTTGCAGGTCGCCCAGCTTTTAACAAAACTGAATGGATTGACCTGCTAATTCGCTCTGTAGGACTAGAACCGACTACATTTACTGAAGATGTGAAATGGCATTTGTTAGCACGGATGGTGCCATTATGCGAGAACAACTATAATTGCTGCGAATTAGGCCCACGTTCTACAGGCAAATCCCACATTTATAAAGAAGTTTCGCCCAACTCAATATTAGTTTCAGGTGGTAAAACTACTGTCGCCAACTTGTTTTACAACATGGCATCTCGCCGAGTAGGGCTAGTAGGCTTATTTGATGTAGTAGCTTTTGATGAAGTCGCCGGAATTAGCTTCCACGATAATGACGGCGTGCAAATTATGAAAGATTATATGGCATCAGGCTCGTTTGCACGGGGTAAAGCAGAGATTTCTGCCAATGCTTCAATGGTATTTGTGGGCAATATTAATCAAAGTGTAGAGTCCTTGGTTAAAACTTCTCACTTGCTTGCCCCCTTTCCCCAAGCGATGATTGATACAGCCTTTTTCGATCGCTTTCATGCTTACATTCCTGGTTGGGAAATTCCGAAATTTAGTCCCCAAAACTTTACTAAACAGTATGGCTTTATTGTGGATTACCTAGCCGAATGGCTGCGAGAAATGCGGAAACGTAGTTTTGGAGATGCGATTGATCTCTATTTTCGCTTGGGAAATAACCTGAAACAACGAGATGTACAAGGTGTCCGCAAAACGGTATCGGGACTGTTAAAGTTACTATTCCCTGATGGCTCATTTAGTAAAGAAGACGTGCGCGAAGCACTGGTATATGCACTGCGAGTCCGCCGTCGCATCAAAGAGCAACTAAAGAAAATTGGCGGGATGGAATTCTATGATGTCCACTTTAGCTACATTGATTTGGAAACTCTAGAAGAACACTTTGTCTCTGTACCAGAACAAGGGGGTGTAAGTTTAATAGGTGAAGATGCTCTCGCTCCTGGCCATTTGCACTTTGTCAGCACAGGCGATAGTGAGATGATTGGCGCATTCAAACTAGAGTTACAAACAGTACCAGGAAACGGGAAGCTAGTTCGCACCGGAGTAGCCAGTAGCAGCCGTATGAAAGACCGCATGAATATTGCCTTAAATTTCTTCAAAGCCAATGCCCACCGAGTTAGTGGGACTATTCATCCAGAAAACGTAGATTTCTTACTTCAGTTATTAGATTTGCAAGGGACTGGACTTCCCCAAGAGTGCGGACTGGCTTTGTTTATCTCCTTGTGTTCGGCATCATTAGGACGGAGCGTACAGTCCCAACTAGCGATTTTTGGAGAGATGACCTTGGGTGGTACTATTACCCCAGTTAGTAATCTGGCAGGTAGTCTCCAAGTAGCATTCGATGCAGGTGCCAAGCGCGTTTTACTACCAATGACCAGTGCGGCTGACCTGCCTACCGTACCCCCTGAACTGTTTGTCAAGTTCCAAACATCTTTCTACACCGATCCTGTAGATGCCACATTCAAAGCACTGGGCGTTAGTTGAGCATCAAACGCAGGTAAAGTTCTTCTCCGTCAAGCAAGAGTTGCTGGCGTAACGCCCCTGGAATAGGAACAGGTCTAATTTCATAATTCCCTCGTGGCTTGATGGGTTGCAATAACCCTGCACTCACAAGTACCAGCACCGTATTGCTTGCAGTTTTTTGGTAAGTTGAATCCGACCACTTTGCGATGGTTGGACTTTGCTCCCGCTTAGTCTCGAAAAAGGTTCGCAATTCAGCAGGATTAACCGTGTAAACAAGGCGCTTGAGTTTATCTAACAATACTTCATCAATCAGTTCTCTTAGAAGAAGGTCAGAGCGCAAAATTAAAAACAGATTGGTCAGGCGACGAATATCAGTATTACCTAGGGTTAGTAACTTAATGTAGCTAAGGTCTACTTTTTGCAAACGTTGTAAGACTGTGTTCAATACCCGACTACGGGAAGTTAGCGATCGCAATTGAAATAAGTCCTCTTCAATTACTTGTTGCCGAATTTCATCGAAAGTCGCTCCTTGGTGTATCAGTTGAGCCACTTTTACTGTTTCGGTGAGGATAAAGGCATTATTTGTGCGAGCTACGTAAGAAGTAGAAGTCATAAGTTGAGGCTTTAGTAACTCTGAAATGTTTGCGCCGAATTCCTGGGATTGAATAGATGGAGAAATCCAATAGAAAATTTTCCATTGGGCCAACAGTAACAGGTACTCAATCGAAAACTCTAGCGATCGCCAAAGTCCCTGTCAACATCAAATCCCCGGTAGCGCACAAAACTGGTACGTCGCGTACCGTTGATGGAGTGACGGCTGCAACCAATGATGTTGGACTCGTGACGCTCCCCAATGGACGACATCTGGCGATTGCAGTTTTTGTTTCAGGTTCTGGAGCAAAAACTGCGGTACGGGAGGAAGTCATCGCAAAAGTGGCGAAGGCAGCATGGGACGAATGGAGCAAATAGTTGCTGAAGGTGAAGGTGTTAAGGGGCGATCGCTCTGGCGGTGCAACTAAACATCAGATTCAAAATGCCGATCGTCCAATGGAACTTCAATGTTTGCATTTGCGCGTTGCCATCGATCGCGGCTGGTGTGGCAACCGATGCACGCGCATTCATTCCCAGCCAACGAGTGCCTGGAGACGAACGTACTGGAGATTTGAGAAGAGGATGCGATCGCTCTGGCTGCACTCCTGAGCGTAGAGAATTAGGATGACTTTTTCTAGAAAGCAAACATTTAAACATTCAATTATCTAGACATTCAGATGTTTAGAGTGTAAAATCTAGTTAATGAACTCAGCAGGCTTACCTATGATTGTGACAATCGCCTCATTTAAAGGCGGAGTCGGGAAGACAACCACCGCGCTGCACTTAGCCGCTTACTTGCAGACCAAAGCACCCGCGTTGTTGGTAGATGGCGATCTCAACCGCAGTGCATTAGATTGGGCTGCTCGCGGTTCCCTCCCGTTCAAAGTGGTCGATGAAAAGCAAGGCGTGCGCTATGCCAGGGATTACGAGCATATCGTCATCGATACGCCGGCACGACCTACCCCAGAAGACCTGAAAACTCTAGCTGAAGGGTGCGATTTGCTGATATTGCCCAGCTCTCCCGATGCTATGGCCCTGAGCGCTATGCTGCAAATAGTGGAATATCTCTATTCTCTGCAATCCAATTACCGCATTTTGCTTACGGTCATCCCGCCCGCTCCGAGTAAAGTCGGGGCTGAATCGAGGGCAACCATTGAAAAAGCGGGACTGCCTATTTTTAAGTCTGATATCAGGAGGCTGGCGGTATTTCAAAAAGCTGCCCTCGCTGGGGTTCCTGTAAACGCTATCAAAGACCCTTATGCTAAAGCTGCTTGGGGGTGCTACACCGCTGTTGGAAAGGAGATACTGCCATGAGTCGCTTTGATGATTTACTGAAAGCCAAGAAACTCAAACCCGGTGAACCTGACCTTTCACCCAGTGTGGCGCTATCTAAAAGCAAAGACCCCAACTTTGTTCGGACTACCGTCTATCTGCCAAAAATTCTGCACCGCCAACTTAAATCCGCAGCAGCGCAATCAGGTCAGGAAATGAGTGAGCTGGTGGAAAAGTCCGTAGCTCAATACCTCCAGCAGTTCAATCCCGACGACAGCATTTAAACATTTGGATGTTTGAATGTTAAAGCATTTGACCCCCACTCTAAAAACAAGAAACTGTCTCGCCTTGCGATTCCCCATTCCTTTTTGAGTCGCCCGCACGAACGGTTTACCTGTTGGGGATTACGGTGCTCGATCGCGACAACTATCTCTGTTTTCAGTCGAGCGCTCGAAAAGTTCGACCCCAATGGGAAAGCCCAAGGATTAGATGCTTGAATGTTCAAACGCTTGAATGTTTGAACATCTAGATAGCTCAACGCACAGAATCCCGTAGTGTTAGGCGGTTGCTGCATTCAGTCGGTTTAGTGTCGGGCTGCTGGTAAGCTTGGGATTGACGTGAGAATGAGGGCGGCAGACTGTGAAGAAATTGTGGCAGCGGGGGGCGATCACCAAAACGGAGCCCCGACCGCACGCCACTGTTCGGCTCTACCCCATTTAATCCGGTCTCTGCTGCATAATTACGGTCTGGTTGCGTTTAATCCGTTCTGAGGTTCGGCCTCGGTTACGTTTAATCCGGTCTCGCAAAAACCCCGATCGCAGTTCGCTAAAGTTAAGGCTCGCGAATAGCTTGAATCGGTCGGTAATCATTGAGTCCAGCAGCAAGATGAAGTGGGCCAGGTAATGTTGTAGCACCCAGATAATGAATCAATCCGTAAAGTCGCAGACATTGAACGAAACTTGCCCAATCGCTAAAGCAATCCCCTTCTTGAAGAGTAAGGTTGAGGAAAACGCCGCGGGGATTGTATCCTTGTGCGTAGGGTTTTGGCTTCTTCAGTTCTCCCATATTCTCACCTCTTGTTTTTGCCATGGGTATTAATTTACTCTGCTGAAGAATACCACCACTGCGAGACTCTGGACGCTGATTGCTCAAGTAGTAGTATCCGCATTCAGCATTCTGAGACGAGGGATAAAAAACACCTGCGGTGTGTCCTGCTAATTTATTCCCTTCATCGCAAACGCGATAGAGAGGGACTTCTGATGTATTGGGTGAAATGATACCCGCTATACGAACGTGAGGATACTTTGAAAGAGGGATGAAAGTCATGTTTTTACCTGTCTCCAGGTTTTCACCTATCCCCATAATTTCACCTGTATCAAAAGCAAGAAGGTGCTTGTGCCAGAACTTTTTCTGAAGGAATATTAGCCCCTTCGTGCGAACATTCGCAGCATCAAAGCACAATAACGTTGGTCCTTTGCACTCGGGGAACAAAATGTTAAACACCCAAGATTGAATATTGTTCTTATTGAAATCAAAAGGGTGGAAGTCTTTAGACCCTGATGCCATTTTTACTTGAAAAGTGTGAAAATCCAGCCACTCGTTTAACCCATAAGCTTTGGCAGTAACACCTGTCTTATCCATCCGCACTGCCACCGGCAGATATTTGGTTTTTTCACCTTGGTAGTAAGGGATTACATAGACACCTATACTGGCAACATCCTGGGGAAAATTTTTGGCGTCAAAATGGGGATAAACATAAGCGCCAGCCATTGACAAACCGCTAAGTAGCGTAGCTTCCAAGCGATAGGCGAACTCACTTTTAAGTGACTTCGCTTTAGATGTTTTATCTTCCTCCTTTACAGCCTGCTTTGCAGCCTCCTTTGCCGCCTCCTTTGCCGCCTCCTTTGCAGCCTCCTTTGCAGCTTCCCTTGCAGCTTCCCTTTGCACAAGCTCACTGTTTAAATCTTCTGTAGTTAGAAAATCACTGGTATCCTCTTCATCTTTGGGTTCAAAGTGATCTGTAACGCTGCCCAACATTGCCAAGGCAGGCCGAAAGCAAGGTTTTGGATCTTTAGAAGCATCTCGCCAAAAATGATCTTTGGGAAGGATTTCGACTAAGGTAACTGTTTTTGTATTTTCGGTTGAAAGGGAGAGCTTCTTTTGGAAGTCTTTAATTCTACTCGAACAGTTAGCAGACCAACTGTTCCCTAATAGTTCTGCACCAAGAGCTCCAAGTTCTCGGACAACTACATTACTAATGCCGTACTTTTTTGCAAGTGGAAATATCAGTTTCTCAGATGGCGTGTCTTGTGCTAACAACAGTAGCTTGAGATTAGGGGGGATATAGAAGGGTGGAGTTTTAGGTTCTTCAGCAAAGTGTGACTTGATAAATTTTTCCACCTTTTTGTATTCAGAAGCCGCTTTTGTAAGGGCTTTCCTGTTTTCGCAACGCGAGTAAGTTTCTATCAAAGAAAAGCCGCCCTCAAAAACCTTCTCAAATCGCTTCAGGCAGGCTTGAAGAAAAATCTCATGGTCGATAGGGAACCACCCGACATCTGTATTATGCGATCGCGACATGATATTGCTGTAAGTAACGGCCCAGACAAGTCCATCATTTTTACAGGCAAGTTCATCATTTTTACAAGGAATTTGAATTACATCTTGAGCAGTAAATTTATCTCGAAAATTAAGTTCCTTGACTAAACGCGCAAGATTGCTTTCAAAGTCTATTCCTTTCTCCTTGCCCATATACTTCAATTTACAGGCAGCAAATCTTGTAGATTTCGTAGGTTTGATGCAGACTGTTGCACCTGAACGCAGATATGTAAATTCCCAACTCACCCACCGCTTAATACCACAACCACAAATGATGTATGGTTCTCCACCTGTACTGTAATGTAGAACAAATGTCAAGCGGTATGAGTAGTAATGTGTTGTTGTCTCCTTTTCTTCGCTGTCTTTCTTTTTGCGAGTTTTAACTGCTAGCATTGGAGGCCAGCTAATGACTTCTTTAGCACCAGATTCTGCCGAGACAATTTCGCAAAATTTTACTTTTTCAAATTCTTCATTCGTTCTAGGATTAATCAAAGCAAGAGGACTTCTGGCTACTTCACTTGCTAAAAAATAAGGAATCAAATCATAGTACAAAGAGTCAATTTTTAAGCTGACATCCTTAATTTCCCACACCGGAGTGGGAAGTTGCACTTTTTCGATTTGCAAGTCGCTACCAGAGATAGCATGAATTTTAGCAATGTCATCGTCTGTTAAAAAATTGCACTTCTCAAAGGAGACGTTCAGCCAGGTTTTGACAGCAGTAGCAATACAGGCAGTGTCTATATTGTCAGCCTTGAAATACAGCCAGTTGGCTGTAGATTTTAATCGGAACGCATTTGGAGAAGAGAACAAAATGCCGTCAACCAACAGTTGAAGGGCTTGGTTGAGAGATTCTACTGGTGGCAAGACATAATTTTTCCCCAGCTTAATTTGTTGCAACCGATTAAATAGTTCCTTCCAGTTTTGGGGAACAGTCAGCGCATACAAATCAAACGGGAGCGAGATTTGGGTGGGGACTTGCAACGCAAACAGTTGGATTGGGTTAGATTTTGATGCCATCGATTTTCTCCAATGCACGATAAAAAGGTTCGTAGAGCGATCGCACGAGAGCAAGTTCCCGTGCGTCAAAAGCTGTTCTTGTCTTGCCAAAGTAGGGACGAAGAACATACTCAAATCCCTTGAGTAAGGATTCTTGTTCGGTTTCTGGTTTGTTAACAGCAAGATTGGGTGCCCAGGCGGCATCAATAAACCGAACGAGCGTTGGTTGATTGCCACGAATGGTACGGGCAATTGCCTGCCACGTCAGCACCATTTGGCTCCAAATTAGCCCTTCTCGGACATCTTTCTCTAATCCTTTGTGGGAATATTGCAACACAGTATCGAGACTCTTGAGAAACAAGCGATAACCTTCACTTTTCCAAGTCAAAGCAGCCTCGTGGAGTTTCCCCTCTCTTTCTTGAGCCATTGCCTTTCTTTCTCTGCACAATGCCAAGCGAAATTTATAATCGAGGTCGTCAGCAGAAGGATGAGGACGAACTAAAAAGTAAGCTCCTCCAAAAGCACTCAACCCTTGCTCGTTGAGAATATTTTTACCCCGCCCAATTGCTGCTATTGGTGCAATCAGAATAGCTCGATTCGTTTGAGCAAAATTTTCCACATTGCCCCGCGGAATTAAAGATTCATCTATTTCCTCAAGGGGCGATCTAGCTGTCAAAGCTGCAACCCGCTTGTTCCATTCTCCAAGACTATCAATCGTTAAAATTGCCTTGTAAACAAAGTCAACTTGTTCGTAACTGTTGACATACCAAATCAAACGCTTTCGACCGACCGGGAGAGCGTCAAAATCGCATTGCATTAAGTCAGTTTGACGCAACAGTGATCGCACAATTTGTAACAGTGATTCTTCTTTAGCATCCACCCCAGAAATGCGAACGGGTTTTCCATCAGCCCAATAACAAGGAGAAAAGTAGAAACTACTTTGAGAAATAGCTTCTGTGGCACTGCGTTCTTTCGGACGGAGGAGGTAATCAACTTGGCAACTAATATGATCCACAGGGCTTTGAGGAGCTACGCTTGTACCGGAAAGTAACAAAGCGTGTGCGCCAGAAGTTCCTTCCAAAGCAAACACCTGGGAGAAATTTTCTAAAAGCCAGCGTCCTTGTCCCAAAGCTTGAAAATACCAAAGAGTCAATTGATTTGTCTGCCGTTCTAATTTGAATCCGCAAACTAAACCCGATGCTAATCCTGGTACTAATCCATAAAAATCACGGGGAATGCGATTAAAGAAAACAACATCCTGGGCGCTATCGGCTTGTTCGCCCAGCCCATAAGCTGTAGTGACTGCCTGCTGAAAAAACCAGACGAAGAGTACCAGTTTGAGAAATAAGGCAAATCGACAGCTAAATCCCCATCGATCTTTTATTGTTTTTAACCAACCTTGCTCGGTCAGTTTTTTCTGAATCAGGGAAAGCGTGACCTGCTGTTCTTGATAGTTTTCTTTAGCCAACCTCATAGCATATTCAGCTAGCCAAGAGCTTTTCCAATCACCCCGAAGAAACTCAGCTAATTCTTGGTGAACCGGGTTTTTATCGAGAATAAACGTGCTCTCGTCAGTGTCAATTCCTTGAGATTTAGCTATTTCTAAGACAAAATCTCTTGCCAAGGACGAGCAAGTAAAAAACTGACGCTTGGCTAACCATTCGCTCTCATCAGGTGATAGTTGCAACTGGGTGCAGATGTTATCGACTAGAGTATCGGCATTTTGGATAGCGTGATTGAATTGTCCGAATATTACTTGTCGCAAATCATTTCGGGAGTTGCGGAGTTTCTGCGATCGCGTCCAAGTTACGATTTGGTCGAGAAAACCATTACTTCCCCTTTCTATAAGTTTGATAGCTGGTAGAAAAGTAGAGTCTAAATTAGCTTGAATTTTGTCGCATTCGTCAAAAAACACAACGCTGCAAGTACGATACATCAATTCGTAATAATTAATTGATTGCGGACTGACGTGAGGTAAAGGGCGAGTAAAAATAGCGGCAGCTACGGTGGTCAAAATTACCTGAGCATCTGCTAGTTGATTGGCATCTAAATGTCTGGGACATTGCCCGATTAAAGGACAGATTCTTTCATACTCGGCTTGATTACTACCTTGATTACTGCCTCGATCGCTACTTTGATTACTACCTCGATCGCTACTTTGATTGCTACCTTGATTGCTACCTTGATTGCTATCTCGCTCCTCTCTAATTGGTCTTAAATCAAAGCAAGGAGGCGATGGGGGAACTGAAGGTTGAAAATAACTGCTTAAAGGACAAGCTGTTGACAAGTGTTCAAAACCATCTAGTCCGCCACTGACACTATGCCAGTTTTCTAGATGAGCTTTTCGATTCCTTTGACCGATGACAACTGACACCCGCACTCCGGCTTTTTCCAAAAGTGTCGCCATTCTCAAACAGGTGACAACTTCGTTAAAGACCGCGCCAACTCGGTGTCCTTTCTTTATTAGTGCTACGGTTAGGATTTCAATGAGTGTGGATTTGCCAGCATTGAGTAGTCCAACTAGATGTTTTACTCCATCGAACACGAGCGTATCAGTAGCAGCAAACCCCATTTCTTGGAATTGTTCGAGAATGATTTTTTGTAAGTGTTCCTTTCTATATTTGTCATCGCTGAAGAGGTCTAAAAGCTCTGCTGCTGACTCCATTTCTGCTCGCGTAACGGAGATCGCTTCTTTATGTTCGCGGTGCAAGGAGATATTATGACCCTCGTAGCGGGGAAAATCTTGGGGAATTCTGACACTGTAAGCAGATTCTTGAGACCGAAACGAATATTCCTTACCAGATTCGGCGTATTTAACGGTTCGAGTGCGATACTTCAGTTTATTGCTCAGCAAGTCCTCAAAGCGCTCGAAACGGTTGCCCCAGACGGCAGGCATGGGTTTACGAGAGAACCGATAAGCATCATCAATCTCATAACCTCGATACTTGGAAGGAATCTGTCTGTATGCCCTGACCGACTGCTCTACAGTATCCTCGTTTGATAAGTAGTGCAGGAGTTGCCTCAAATTGAACAGCGTTCTTTTTGCTTCTGCCGTGTTCGTTAAAGCTATCAAGGGCGGAAACAAATAAAATCGACTGGAGATGAGCAACCAAACAGAAGTAGCCGTATCGAGTTCTGATTGAAGACCGAGCTTTTCAACGGCAAACAGAGCAAATTCCACATCGAGCAAGGCTTCAATTTGGTCTCTCGGGAGGTTGGCTTGTTTTTGTAGTGTGGCGATCGCTCTAGTTCGCCAAGATCTAGTGTCTCTCATGTTCTCTCTTCCTTTTTTTAGTGCGAGAGGTAGTTTTTGAGGGGGACGTGTTGCTGTTATCTGTAGGCGGCGTCCCCGTCATCCGTTGCACGGGAAATTTCTCTAATTTCTTTTTGGCTAAGGCGAAAATAGCATCATCAAAAACTGGTTTTACATCCTGAGTTCGCCAGCGTGATTTAAGTTCTTTGAGATAAGCCGGACGATCTTTCTTGCGTTCGTTGGGAATGACAATATAGGCTTCATCCCAAGGCGGATCTTTGGGAATGGGCTCGTCGCCCAGGCGCTTTACTAATAGGTAGGGATTAAAGTAATCTTTGAGATCCAGCGCCCAAACTTTGCCGTCAGGAAACGTTACCCGCAAGTCGTAGCGGTCTCTCTCTGGGTAAAGCTCAACCTGTAGCCCTAGTTCTGTTAATTTGTCGTACAGTCGAATTTCTGCTCGCCCTGGGTAAAACCAAAAGCGTTCGATGCCGCGTTTGAGCTTGAGAGAATCGCTCTCAAGCTTGACTTTTTTCTTGAGTCTCCGCCCAGGCGGACAGCGATTGCAGTTGGGATTGGCGATGGCTTGTCCCCTACTATCTACTGCACTCAGTGCGTGACAGTAGAGGCAGGCATAGAAGTTTCCCTCCAACTGGTAGCACAGGGGCGCCCCAACGTAGCACTCCTCTAGCAAGTCCGACAGTCCAATCCCCAGTCCGAAGTCGCCTTTAGCCTCTATTAGCTCCCGATCTGACAAAACAGGATGCTCGACAATAAACCTGCGGAACTTTGTATAAATTTGTGCCCCTTGTGAGTGCGCTTGGCACCGTTGCAGCAAGATAGTTGCTATTCTGGACTGCTCTTGAGAAAGGGTGCTTCCACCAAAGGCTTCTGCCAGCTCGATGGTTAGCTCCGTCGGTTCTCCAAAGAACAGCAATGTATCTGAGCCATCGAGTTCTCCGTCAACTTCTACTCCCCATTCTTCAAAAGGCTTTTCGCACCAATTCTGGTAAAACTCCGGCACGCTCGCTGGGGCCGAGCGTGACTTGTCTGCCAGTAAAAACACCAAAACAACCTTGTCGTAACCCAGTTGCAGGTCGAGAGGGTAAGGATAAAGCCTCCCCTGACGCTGAGAAATCTGGATTAGACCTGCGGAAATCTGCTCTAGTGTGGGTAGTCCGAGCTTCACCGAGTTTACTACCTTAAAATATACGTTTTTTATAAGTGTAACTTGTTTTTTGCGGTTTGGATATGGAAATATCTAAAGAATTTGAGATTGTAAGGCGACTTTGAAATCCTTGCTGCTACTTAAACACTCCTGGTTCGCATAGTGGCGGCCTACGAATTGGTACTCTCCTGACGCTCATCCCCCATGCATGCATTGAGCCGCTAGCCCTGTCAAGCTGCGAGCGACGTATTTACGTCATTCTAGGTGTTCGCGATCGGCGAACAAGCAAGATTTATTCTCTCGCGAGTAAGGAAAAGAATCAGATCGATCCCAAGGTGGCAAACAAATGGAAGGTATTTGAGATCCCCTTCACCACCAGCCACGCGGGTTGACATTGAGCCGGGATACACGGCTCAATTTTACACGGATCTCGGCTTAATGCCGATAACGCTTGCACTACATAATTCCGACACCAGGTTTGATATCGCAAATAGCAACCTGAATCACCCAAATCCCAGCCAATTCTTTTGCGACTTCCCCCGCCGTTGGCTTTAACAATTCCACTTTCTCTACTTTCAGGGGAATGCCTGCCCATTCGGAGCATTTGCAGTTTTCGGGAAGAATTTGGCCGGACATCTTTCTCAAATCAGCATTGGTATCAGATAAGGTGTCTTGGATTACCCAATCGCGCCTAGCTGGCATTTTGTCTAAGTCCTCGGGGCGAATCTGCATCAGAACTAAAATGTCTTTTGGCGCGTCTTCCGATTGACAATAGTTGCGATTGAGCGTGTTGTAAAACAAGTTTTCAATATCGCTTGGACAGTGATAGCGTTCAGTTTCAAAGCGAATAGAGTAATCGCGCATTTCGGCTAACAGTTTTTCTGAGTTATGTAACAGTTGCTCTAAATTCTGTGACTGTTGTTCTAGCTTGTGCACAGAAAGACTGGGCGAAGAAAGCTGCGCCTCTGACTTGTTTGTTAATTCCATCTGCCGTTCGAGCTTTTGCCCCAAACTTTCGTCCGCATCCCCTAACACTTTTTGTCTTTGGCTGGAAGTTCTCTGAAGACTGTTCAAAAAGTCGCCTATTAAGGTGAGCAATTCTTGTTCTGTCTCCTTGAATAGTCCATTTTTTTTCTGGATAGCATGGAGCTTTTTAATTAATTTTTGCAACTGATCTTCGTTCACGGTTACTCCTCCTGAGTTTCAGCAATAACCTCACATTCAAAGTATTGTAGATCCAGTAGCAGCCAGTTCCGAAAAAATAGGTTGATACAGCGAACTAGAAAACGGTTGAAAACCTCCCCCTCCCTGAACAGCCAAGTGACAAAGTAATCGGAACGCTTGCGGTGCCGGCGACAAATTGACTTGCTCAACCACAATTTGTACCCTTTCAGGGTCCTGGTACAGCCTCAAAAAATCAGAGTCCACCAAATACTTAGGACAATTGCCAACTCGACAGCCATCGACTGTTGATGGGGTATAGCCGAGATACGCGCTTTCCGAGGACATGACGTAAAGTTTTGTAAATATAAGACAAAATGACTTGAAGTAGCAAAGCCTGAAATGTTTAGCAGTAAAAGATGGACGCTTTTTGGGTCTGTACGAGGGCAGAGTAGTAATACTACTCTGCTCTAGCTGACTGAGTGTTGGCAGCTTCTTTAGGCGGAAGGGACATTGAAAAGCGGCATTGTTACAAAACTTTACGTCGTGTCCTCGGAAAGCCCGTATCTCGGCTCAATGCCTATCTAGTCCAAACTGTCGGGGAGATAATTTTAGCTGATAGATCATCTAAATAGAAATCGTAAACAGGTTCTCCTGATAATTCACAGCAAAGAGGTTCAATAATTTTAGTGAACGGATTCCAAACTATTGTTACAGTCCGTTTCGTTTTCTTTCTTTGCAACTCACATTGAATATGTACTGTAGGTAGATGGATAATCATTGCACTGTGCAACCAAGCTTCTACACTCATTGCATAACGCTCTTGGATATCTAACAATTTTCGATCTAGCTCTCTATTAGTAGCTTCAATTCGAGCTAATTCTTTGTCTAATTCATCACCAATCAAATTTTTTAACTCAATCTTGTGGCGAATCCCAGAGCTAATCGTGTTGTAATAATCCTTGAGTCTTTCTTCATCCCTAGCTCTTGCTCTTGTTAATTTAGCCTGCCAATTATCTAAAGATTTTCCAATCAATATTCCACTTTGATGTTCGATTAACTTCAACAACTCATCAAAAGGAATAGAAAATGGTGTTTCTTGATTATCCACATCCATTCTGTCAGACTCCCAAAATAAAGCATCCCCAATTTGTACTGGTGTTACTCCTGTTATTTCATTGATAATAAACGAAACTAGACCAATCCTTTTTTCTTCGGCATTCGCTGTGTAAGCCACATTACATAAAATGTAGCGAGTGGTTGATGGTTTAGCATCTACAAAACGAATTAACCCATTTTGAGGTTTGAATCTCTCTGGTATGCTTTTGTCAAATCCCGTAGCTTTTAGATAGCCATCAAATTTTACACCCAAGGCACTAATCTGCCCTTTGACAGCTAATAGTTCAGATAATTTATTTAATACTTCTGAATGATAAGTAACAAAAACACTTTGAGGTACATCAGTGATAGTTGTAAAAGTTACTTCTTCTGGTAGAGAAAGTAACGAGGCTATGTTTTCATTTAACAGCGCATTTAAAACGTGTTCCCCAGCCGGTTCAGCTATTCCGTCATGGAGAGCTACAATTTTTTCTAAAGTAGTAATTATTGGGTCTGATAACATATTTAATCAAATCAATTTTTCAAGCTTCAAAATCTTCGCCAAAAATCTGTTCATCCAGTTCTTGAATTTGCTCATATTGTTTTTGGGCTTTCAACAAATTATCTGCCAATTGCTCAAAGGCTCGATCTAATTCGGGTTTAACTTGATGCTTAAGCCAGATATCCATGACAACTTCACTAAAGTCAAATTCATCATCCACATTGCCTAAAATTGTTTCAATTTCTCCGACTACCAGTTCAAACATATTAATTTTGTCGTGCAGTATCCGCAGAATATACTCTTCGATACTGCCTTTGAGACAGAAGTTAAAAATAAAAACATCCTGGGTTTGTCCGATGCGGTGGATACGACCAATGCGCTGTTCAATTTTCATTGGGTTCCAGGGCAGGTCATAATTAACGATCGCATTAGCAAACTGGATGTTACGTCCTTCTCCCCCTGTTTCCGATGCTAAGAGTACAGAAACATTATCCCGAAATGCGGCTATAGCCTCATCTTTCTGTTTAAGGGACATTCCGCCAGTAAATTCTGCAAAGGGGATATTTTCCGCTTGCAGCGTTTTAGCTAAATAGGTGCTAGTTGCTTTATGGGTTGTGAAAACTAAGGTTTTCTGGCGAGATTTGGAGAGCATCTCTACTAAGGTTTTTGCTTTCTCGACCTGCTTGACTTGGGATGCTCGTGCAGCTAAAGACTTCAGTTCTTCATCGGGTAGGCGGATAGTCAGTTGCTTGAGGGAGTCAGCTAAAGCATTAGGGGATGAACCCGCTCGCATTAGCAAATTAGTACGGGAGAGTCTGTCTAGTTTGTCCTCTGAAGAACGTAGATACTTGCTCAAGTCTTGGTAAAGTTTCTCCTCTCCGGCTGCCGGGGTAACGGTAATTGTGGTGGCGAAGCGTTTGGGCAGTTTGACATCTACTAGGGCACGGGTATTTCGTACCATAACTTCCCGCATCAGAGTGCGTAACTTTTCGGGATTTTTAGGGACTCGTCCATTCTTGGAATTGACGTATTCTTTTTTAAAAGCGGCTTCTGTTTGTAGCAGTCCCGGTTTGAGGAGGGTTAGCAGATTAAACAGTTCCACAAGGGAGTTCTGCACTGGCGTAGCAGTAAGCATGAGGATAAACCGCTTATTGAGGGCGTTGACCAGTTTCCAGTTGAGGGTACTGCGATTTTTTAGATGGTGTGCCTCATCGACAACAACCAAATCCCAAGTACGACTGGTGACGTGAAGATAATGTTTAGCAGACTTAGCCGTGTTTAATGAAGCGATAATTCGCGGATTATTTGTCCAAAATTCGTCTATCGGTTGTTGTGGGTCACGGTTATCTGTGGTGATAGTAGCGATATTAAATTTGTCACTTAACTCTGATTGCCACTGGGAAACTAGGGATGCCGGAGTTAACACTAGGATGGACTTTACCATCCCCCTAGCTAAGTATTCGGCGATGATTAGTCCCGCTTCAATGGTTTTACCCAATCCGACTTCATCCGCTAGTAATGCCCGTCCACCCATTTGTCTGAGGACTTTTCGGGCTGTTTCAATCTGATACCAGTATTTGTCGATAGCAGTTAATGTGGGTAGGCAAATGAGTTGGTCATAGTCTGCCATTACCGAGAGGTTAAACAGGTCTAAACGCGCTTCGTAGAAGTTAAGCGGGTCGTATTTACCAGCTTTCAGGGCTTCTAAGGCAGTGGAAGGATTGAATTGAAATGTATAGTTTTTTTCCATATTTATAGTTTTTCCTTACTTGGTCTGCTAAACAGACCTGTCCGCTAGCCTAAAAGCTTTGCTAGGTAATAAGTGTAGTCATTATCCTTAGCGTTTGAGGCTAAGAATACGGGCGACCCACGGCTAGAACCCTTTATTGTACAGCCAAGTTATGATGCTTGGTAGTGATACGGAAGTAGTGGTGAGACATAATCCTTGTCCCATAAGCAATACGGAGGACAGTTTTAGATCTAGTCGAGTCTCCGAAACCCTTACTGGCTATATGCTGGACTATTTTTTCAAGGTTTAAGTAAGCGCGCACTCGTTTCAGAAAATGCGTAAAAAATGGCAGGGCTTCCTCGCCCTCGGCTTACAGGGCCGTTAAAAAACTGTCCGAAGTATTGATCAACAGGTTTTATCAAACATATTGATTGATTTTATGAACCTAAGCACTTTGTTTAAATTCTAGACAAATTTAAGGTAGCAACAATTAATCCAGTTCGATGTCTTGGATGCGCTGTTTATAAGGTTGGTTATTTGGTTGAATATTTTGCTCTTCTTGCTCAATTAATTGTATCCAGATATCATTCCAACTTGACTGTGGATTAACAAGTTCTGCATTCGGTAGCAGCGCAAGCGCATTTCGAGCGAGCTGATAATTTTCTGCGAGCGCTATAATAACGCTATCGAGTTCTTGTAAAAATTGTCTAGGCAGTTGTGAAGCTCGTTCAATTCCTAGGTAAATTGTGGGGGGTGCTGTTGCAGAGTTATCCTGGTTATTTTCCTGTTCAATAAGCAAAATTGAAAGAGCTTCTATTGGGTTACAGGCAATCACAGCTCGCTCAATTTCTCCTGTAGTGGCTACCCAGAAAGCAGCTTCAGATGACAGAGGATGGGTTGTAGTAAAGTTGCCTCTTTCATCGAGAACAAAAGCGAACCGGGCTTCCCCGTCAAGCGTCCGTGCCGTAAAGACAGCCTTTTCTGAGCCGGCATACAGCCAAGAATGAGAGTGCAATAAATTAAGCAATTCTAAAGGTAAACTGTACTCGACTGCTAGATGCGAACGCACTTTTTGCCACTGAGTTTCATCCCTTTCAGGCAGGATTGATAATTGCAACTCTAACTCATTTGCTGTTGCAGGAATTGCAGGTGTAGTTGTTTCTAGCTCAGATTGTGACGACTCTAACTCATTTGCTGTTGCAGATAGGGTTGCTACTAACTCGGATTGTGACGACTCTAGCTCATTTTCCTCTGCCTCACTGGGGGCGATAGCTAAGTGTTGTGGCTGCATTAAAGCCTCAATTAGGGCGTTATCTCGCCCTTTGTCATAGCTAACGCCTCGATGCTTCTGCAATCCAGAAAAAGTGTAGGCTTTACCCAACTGAGTACCACTTAAAGCGACTTCATCTAAATTGTAAGAAATGCCTTTACTGAAGCCAGTTCGAGTCAATCCGACTTGCACCTCTACGGCTTGTTGCTGCAACCGCTCAACGAATTCTGGCATACTTGGGTTGTCTTGGGTGACTTCATCAATTAGGTCTTGCAATTGCACCCTGACGCTCTTGTTTCCCTTGCTTTTTAATTGCCTGTGTTCTCCTGTAGTCTGAGCCCGCTTGTCTGTTTCCCAACTGGGTGTAACAGTTTCCAGGTTGTAGTTCCGTTCGAGCTGGCGAATAGTTTCTTGGCTTTTGTAATAGTCCCAGCTATCGTCAACAACACCTCCATCTAGGCAAATGCGACTGGCGACGATGTGGATGTGGTCGTGTTCTGTATCGCTGTGCTTGACAACTGCATACTGGTTGTTGTCAAATTCCATCGCTTTCATGTAGTTGGCTGCGATCGCCAGCCAGCGTTGGTCATTTTCTTCAGAATCTTCTAGTTTTTCGGTGCTACCGACAGATAAAGTGGCGTGAAAAACTGCTACTTTCAGGTTAGGTCTTAGTTGTCGGGCGATGGCAAATTCAGCAGCCAGTTCTTCAGGAGTTTGTCCGCACATAGTACCGCCAATTAGAGTGGCGTCTTTTTTGCCCAGCACGTAGTTTAGACAGCCCCGAAAGCCTGTACCTTTGATTTGTTTGCCAATCATAACCGAAAAGCCGTCAGTTGTACAGAATCGATTGCTCAGGCGGTAAAGCTGAGGGTTGTTAATAATTAGCGTACTGTAGATTTGGCGAGGTTTGCAACTATTGTTTTAATTGCACCCCCGTTCTCTCGAATGAGTTGCTGTACGCTTTTTAAGAGTCCTGTATTGACAACAACTGGTTCTCCCAGTGCCCTAGCACTATTGCAAGCTTTAGAAATTTGATTGAGGTTGTTTCCTGCAATTCTCAATTGAGCATCAATCTTGCATAAAAGTTGATAGGCTTTCAAGTCAAATGCAGCGAGAGGGCGCGGTATGGCTCTCCTCAAAGCTGCACGGCGCATGAAGTCGCTCATGCTCAAATTGACTTGCTCTGCTCTTGCTTTAATTTGATTGTAGTCAGAGTCAGACAATCTTATTTCCAGCCGACTTGAAAGTCTCTGATTTGGCTGGTTTGACTGATTTGGCTGACTTTGAGGCAAATTTTTGAGCTTCATAACCATGATAATAGTTGAGTTTATCTCATTTTATAAATCTATAACTACTTTCAACTTCACCCCAAAGAGGAAAATAGGGGCGTAAAGTGACCCCCGCCATTTGAGGATAACTTGGTTGCGATCGTCGCTACTCAATAACTGACAATCTATCCATTTGCTTAAAGTGTTTGCTCGACAGGCGAGGGCGTTGTCAGCTCCTTTCTCCCTTTCATTTCTTATAGCTGTATAATATTCAGCTTAATTTGTATTACAGTTAGCTACATTTGTCATTAAAGCTTAAGAAAGTCTTAAACCTGACCAGGCGGCTAAGATTCCGCATTCATGAGGTGCATTGTTTTTATTTAAAAGTAATAAATAAAGCTTTGTACGGACAAAAACATTGCTTGCTACCAATTGAGAACAGCCATAACCTGCCTCAACAGCCAAAGGCAGTCCTTGCACAAAAAAGCAGCAATTTAACCGAAAAAGTCAGGCATTTGCAGGATATTTACAGGTAAATGCAGGTAAAGTGCACCCCCTGCAAATACCTGTAATCTCCCTGATTTTATACTGCAAACCCCTGACTTTATACTGCACTTGCCTGACTTTAGCTGACGCAACAATTAGCTAATTTTTTAGCGTTTTTAACAACAAGTGGATTGACTTAATAGTCAAGTTGTGGCATCGGAATTGAATTAAAAATCAAGTTGAGCAAGTGTGAGAAAATTGGCGGTAGCTAAAATTTATGAAGCGATTTTGTAGCGTAGTACCCACTATGCCAGCAATAAAGTTGAGGATGGACTATCTGGTTTTTGCGTTCCGAGCCGGGCTGTTTGCGAGTGTAAGGCTTACCTCGATCGAGTGTCCGCTGCTGTCTATTGCTAGCAGTTAACTACTAAACTACCATCGCCAGCCTTTCAATTCTTTCCAATAGCAAGCGAGTGCGACCTGAAGTTTTAGCAACGGGTGAGAGGAAAGCAGGCGCGATGGAGCACAGATTTTCCAGCTCGGCTCGAAACCATCCTGATAAAAATGCTTTCACTTCTTCGTCAGCTTGTTGCACTTCCTCGAACAAACTAGAACGCCCGTCCAGCAATGCCACAATGTCTTCAATATCAGAACTAAAATAAAAGTTACCCCCACCTCTACCAATGAAAGCTTCTATTTTGGAGGCGAGGAGATAAGGCGTTGAAAAAATTAGGATTTGCCTACCACTTGGAAGTTGGTAGCGAATAGAATTAGCAATACCTGGCCTGTACCAGCGGTTAGAAAACCCCAGCACCGACTCATCGCACGGCATCACATCAATTGAAATGCCCTCATACTGCCAGCGACATAGGGGTGCACCTGATTCTGTACTCTCTTGAAGCCCAAGAGTTCGCAACAAGTTCGAGAAGTTGTAATATTCAGCTCTGGACGTGATTTCCACAACACAATCAACATCATCGGTGGGTCGAATGTCGGGGGCCGCAGCTTCATCGAGGTAAAGCGATATTGTTGCTCCTCCTGTGAAAACGATGGTAGTGCGTACTTGAGAGAGTACCCTGGCAACTATTTCCAGCATGAGTATCTGCGGGTTCATAGAGCGACGAGCCTTTTTTCAAGTTCGCCGATTGCCAAACGTTGCTCCCGCACCCGACCTACCCTCAGTGCATCAATGAGGCTGAGCAAGGCGTAGAGTTCTGGATCGTTACTAGCAGCTTGGGGGACTGAGCGGTACAGAGGCGCGATTGCCTGCCCTCTCACGACACCTTGAGGGTCAGGCCAGACGTAAACCTCAGACGGTGAAGCAACCAGCTTGCTTTTCAATGGCTCAGCAGAATGTGCAGTTGGCAGTCCCCGCGAGAGGGGGCCTGGCTGGGCGTAGAATACATAGCGCAACCCGTGAACCAAGAATTCCAACACCGCTTGCTTCAAAATTTTCCGCTCGGAGCCATAATACAGACCGGCAGCTTCAGAACGCTCAAGGGCAGCATGAACTTCTGATGCGCTCATGCCCAAGCTTTGAGCGAGAGAACTGTACGTCCAGTTCGTTGAATCCCAACTGTGGACTTTGAGTATTGCAAGGATATCTTGGGGTTTTAGCATAGCGGATGAGCGAGCGCATTGTTTCCTTGTTTCCTTTATTCTACATTCGCGAATAGCGAATAATCGAGATGTGGCGACTTTAATTTAATGTTCGGCGCTCGTTGAAGGGCGTGAGTTATTTCGGGAGTACAGCGATAGCTTGTGCCTGAATTGCGGTTGTAGGAGCGATCGCACTATAAGTTTCAGAAAACTTAGCCACAACTTTCCTTTACCGATATAAATATATCGCTGAACATTGCTATTGCTACGACTCATTCCTGCTTTTTGTGCAAGCTTCCTCTCTGGCATAAGTTTGAGTTTTCATGCGTTTTTTGCTGCGAATAAGCCCCCAAAATCAGCTAAGAATTAAGTTGAGTTTGCACAAGTTTACTCGCACATTCTCCGAAAAAACAGCAAAAAACGCAGGAAAAGGCATGAAAACTCAGCCCCAAAAAGTTAATTTTGAGGTTTTTTACCGTGACGGTACACTTAATATCAATTTAATAATTGAACAGCAAGCTCTACACTCCAATTTTAGGCAAATGTAGCAGAGGCTCAAAAGTGGTAGCATTTATCGCAAGCTGTACTTTCACAATTGAGCAAGCCGAACTAATTGAAAAGCTGTTAAGGTTGCCTAAAAAATAGCGGCCTCGTTATTAGCCATTCAGCTATTGCATATTAATGTATCGGAACAATGGCGGTAGCGTTTTTCTCTTTTTGAGTTGCAGTTCAGTTTGTTTGGTTTTATTGAAGGCAGTGCTACCGCACGGTTGTACTTGATTTCAGAGAGAGTGCGCGAGCCG
>NZ_JAUBTK010000036.1:0-69346 GCF_036702455.1 Microcoleus sp. D2_18a_D3 | reverse complement strand
TTATCAGAATTGTTGGCAATTGGGCTCATTCATTAGTTCGCCTGGTCATACCTTCCCCCTATTTATTGAGCAGATACGTTTGTACGAGTAATTTGACTTGTTATCTTGGCAACAATCATGTCTTCATCTCCTGTGTCCAACAGTACCAAACCAGGAAGGACGGCGTTTAGTTTCGGCTGCACCCGCAAAGATGAATCCGACTAGAACTAATTCTCCAAACTGATAATTAGTCATAGCTCAAACCTCATCGTAAATTGCATCTTCTTCGCTGTAATCGGCAAAGAATTGTGTGGCCGCAAGACGATGCCAATCTGTTTTCTCCTCTACTTCATCTGGTTCTGAGTTTGTTTGTTCATTCACCAGAATGATAACTCTTACATCTTGGTTGACTGCCAAGTATTTTAAAATGTCATCGGTCAATTTTATTTTTCCTTCCGATGTAACTTTTGCGGGAAATTCGTAGGCTTTCATAATGTGAGTTTTAGATTGCTGTTTGCCCAGTTATTGCTACCTTAACATAATGTCAATTCAACAAATCCTCTTCCTCCAAATCAACTGACTGCAACTGAGCCGGAGTAGCCGGAATCGCCGCAATAATTGCATCGATTACTTTCGCCACCGGAATAATCTCCATCCCCAACTCTGGCACCGGTTGATTCTTAGGAATAATGGCCCTTTTAAAACCCAATTTCGCCGCCTCCCTCAGCCGCAACTCTAATTGCGAAACCGGCCGCACCTGTCCTCCTAAACCCACTTCCCCAAGCAAAACAGTGCGCGCATCAACCACCCGATCGCGAAAACTGGCCACAACGGCGATCGCAACTGCCAAATCCGCCGCCGGTTCGTCCACCTTCAACCCGCCCACCGTCGCCAAAATCACATCTAATTTAGATAAAGGAATCCCCACCCTTTTCTCCAAAACAGCTAAAATTTGCTGCAATCTAGCATTGTCCACACCAGTAGTAGTGCGGCGCGGCGAACCGAAACTCGCAGGGCTGACTAACGCCTGAATTTCCACTAAAATCGGTCGAGTTCCTTCGCAAGTAACAGTCGTCGAAGTACCGGGAGAAAATTCATCTCTATTTCCTAAAAATAACTCCGACGGGTTATCTACTTCTCGCAAACCGTGGGCTACC
Source organism: Microcoleus sp. D2_18a_D3 (assembly GCF_036702455.1). Taxonomy (NCBI): domain Bacteria; kingdom Bacillati; phylum Cyanobacteriota; class Cyanophyceae; order Oscillatoriales; family Microcoleaceae; genus Microcoleus; species Microcoleus sp. D2_18a_D3. The sequence goes on along the minus strand of NZ_JAUBTK010000036.1, from coordinate 68,210 downwards.
ATTTCAAAAACACCGATTTCGTGAGTAGCGCCAAAACGGTTTTTCATCGATCGCAAAAGTCGATGAGAAGCAAAGCGATCGCCCTCAAAATACAGTACAGTATCTACCAAATGTTCCAAAACCCTCGGCCCGGCCAAAGCTCCATCTTTCGTAACGTGACCGACAATAAATAAAGTAATATTTTCCCTTTTCGCAACCTGCATCAAAGCAGATGTACATTCCCGCACCTGAGCCACCGAACCCGGAGCCGATGTTAAACTAGCAAAATAAATAGTTTGGATACTGTCAATCACCGCCACATTCGGTTTCAGCGCTTCCAACTCCCGCAAAACAACTTCTAAATCCGTCTCTGGAAGCAAATAGAAATTCTCCGCTGAATTGTCCTCGGAATCCTTTTTAGCTTCCCCGTTACTGGCAGATTTATGCCCGCCGTTGCTTGACAAATCAACCGGATTAGCAACGCCCAAACGCTGCGATCGCAACTTCACCTGCTGGCCGGACTCCTCCGCACTCACATACAGTATCCGATCCTTGCGGGCCAACATATTCGCCACCTGCAACAGCAGCGTCGATTTCCCGATTCCCGGTTCCCCGCCAATCAACACCAGCGAGCCCGGAACAATCCCGCCTCCCAAAACTCGATCGAGCTCCCCGTAACCAGAAGGCCAGCGAGACTGAGTTTGGTCAGCAATCTGCGATAATCTAAAAGATACCCTCGGTTGACCCTTCGACTTATCAGGGGGCGAACCGCCCACTGCCTTAGTTGTCACCCCAGTTAAACCAGCCCGCGGCACACCAGCAGTAGGTTGCTCTAACTGCTCGTCAAAAGAATCCCACTTCTGACAGCTAGGACACCTGCCAAAATATTGTGGTGAATCATACCCGCATTCCCGACAAATATATTGTATTCGAGGCTTAGGCATTGTTTACTATGATAAATAGTCACCCTAACATTTAGAAAAGTCTGAGTTAAAGCAATTATCAAGCTTTCAGACCGATCGCCGCCCATGATTCAATTTGTGTCTTCTATGATAGGGCACAAAAAATTAACATTATCTGAAATGTAACTTAAGGAGTGCTCGGTAACTTGGAAAACCATAAAGAAAAAATTCTGGTAGTCGATGACGAAGCCAGTATCCGCCGCATTCTGGAGACTCGCCTTTCCATGATTGGCTACGATGTCGTCACCGCTGCTGACGGCGAAGAAGCTCTCGAAACATTTCGCAACACCGAACCCGATTTAGTGGTTTTGGACGTGATGATGCCGAAGCTAGACGGTTATGGCGTCTGTCAGGAGTTGCGTAAAGAGTCAGACGTGCCTATCATCATGCTAACTGCTTTGGGAGACGTAGCCGATCGCATCACCGGTTTAGAATTGGGGGCCGACGATTACGTCGTCAAACCTTTCTCTCCCAAAGAACTCGAAGCCCGCATCCGTTCGGTACTGCGCCGGGTTGACAAAAACGGAGCATCGGGCATTCCCAGTTCGGGAGTCATCCACGTCACCAATATTAGGATTGACACCAACAAGCGCCAAGTTTACAAAGGCGACGAACGAATTAGGCTCACGGGCATGGAATTTAGCCTGTTAGAACTGCTTGTCAGCCGTTCTGGAGAGCCTTTTTCGCGATCGGAAATTTTGCAGGAAGTCTGGGGATACACGCCAGAACGCCACGTAGACACCCGCGTAGTGGACGTTCACATCTCGCGGCTTAGGGCCAAGTTGGAAGACGACCCCAGCAATCCCGAATTAATTCTCACCGCCCGCGGCACCGGCTATCTCTTCCAGCGAATTGTCGAAATTGGAGAAGTAGGATAAATTTGGTCAGTAGTCAGTAGTCAGTTGGCAGTTGGCAGTAGGTGAAGTACCAACTACCAATTACCAATGACTAATGACTAATGACTAATGACTAATGACTAATGACTAATGACTAATGACTAATGACTAATGACTAATGATTACTGACTAATGACTAAATCCGATCCAAATAGAGTTTTGCGGCAATTGCCCTTAGTTGCAGGAGGGTTAGCAGGTACGCTGCTAATGGTAAACCGCTTGCTGACAGAGCAAATTACAGATTCTCAAGCTCGATCGGACGCTTTGGGAGTAATTATCAGCGCTCTGCTGATTTTAACAGGTTTGCTGTGGCAGCAGGTGCAAGCGCGATCGCCCGATTCCGTCAAACTTATCGGCGAAGAAGGTTTTGAATTTGCGCCGGATTTGCCGGATGCCGTGAAAATAGAATTAGCCTGGGCGTCGCGTTTGCTGTTGACAAATACCGCCACAAGGTCGATCGTAATTGTGTATCAGGGAAAAGTTCTATTGCGGCGCGGTATTTTAGGCATCAATCCCGAAGTCAAACCAGGGCCGATATTGCAGCGAGTGCTCGACAAAAATAAACCAGTTTATTTAGTAAATCTCAATATTTATCCCGGCAAAATTGAATTTGACTATTTGCCAGAAAATACTCAAGGAGTCATCTGTCAACCCATCGGCACCCAAGGCGTTTTAATCTTAGGTGCTAACGCGCCCCGCAGCTATACAAAACAAGATGAAAACTGGGTTGAAGGGATTGCCGACAAACTAGAAAATACCATCAATCGATTTTAGATTTTAGATTTTAGATTTTAGATTGTGGATTGTGGATTGTGGATTTTAGATTGTGGATTTTAGATTTTAAATTGTGGATTGCACAATCGAGCCCGCGTCTTGGTGCGATCGTCTTCGAGGGCTGCGCTAACGACGGATTTGCCTCATTCTCGGTGTTTGCTATCGGCAATAAACAAGATTTATTACCGATATCTTTTCAAAAGAAGAAGAGCCAGCGCTGCCCCCAACGAAATTTCAGGGTTTGAGGGTCTTCTTAACCACCAAGACGCGGGCGGCGTGTACAGGGCGCACCTTAGTCCTCAACAAGACTTTCCGGGTGCGCCTAGCGCACCTTAGTAGCTCAAAAATCGCAATTCAAAACTCAAAACTATTAGCGAGCCCAGTCAGTACCGCGCCACAGTGTAAAAAACAAAACACTAGAAATCAGCGCGCCCAGCAGCCACTTAACAGCATTTTTAAATAACCCCAAGCGCTGACTTTGCTGAACCGCAGCACTTTGCGTCTGTAACCGTTCCTTAGCCGGAGTAATTCTCGAAAGAATTTGCTCTTTCAATTGCTGTGGGTTTTGCGTATCCGCTTGTACCCCCAAACGAGTAAGTTCCCCCGCCAAATTCCTTAAATCTTCAGGACTACCCTTATTCAGCCGTTCTTCCACCTGCTGCAACTGAGCTAATTGTTGGTTTGCTTGAGTAGTAATTTGCTGGTTGTTTTGGTTGTTGACGTAGATAGTGCCAAAAATTCCCAAAGGCAGCATCAACAGAAAAACCAGACCTAGCAGCAGACAAACCCAAGACAAAACCTTCAAAAAAACTTCTTCCAAACCTTTGCGATCGTACCCTTCGCCAAAAAATATCAGCGCCATTGCCAGTAAAGGAACGGGAACCCGTTCCACTACAGCCCCAATCGTTTGCAATTCCCAGAGGCGATTGCCAAAATTTGCTGGTATAAGAGTTGCGATCGTATCTAATACAGACAGAATTAATAGACCGTAGCCAATCCAACGCAGTCTGTAGATAGAAAAACCTTGTTCGCCTTGTAAGTCATTCATAAAATAATCAGAGTTGTTGTTAAGAAAAATGTCTCTTGACCCCGCTCAAGAACGGATACAAGCCCCCGACAACAGTCGTGGAGAGTCTAAAATTTTAGACTCTTGTTCCAGCTTCCCGATTCACCTGTGGAGTAAATCTAAAAGCTAAAAGCTAAAAGCTAAAATCGACTGAATCGAGTCAAGGATCGGGGAATCGCGGCTGCCACCACTCATACCAAGAAACCCAAGCATTCTCTAGAATTTTTTGGGCATCTTCTGGAGTTGTTTTATCCAAAGGCACAGACATCTGAGTCCACAAACAGCGCCGGTCTTGAATATTTCCCCTACCCAACAACCAAAACAGAATACGGTTTGGGTGCCAATCGCGAGTATTTCGATTATATCTAAACTGTTGGGAAGTTACTGTAGGACTGCCACGAGGATTGATACACGAACTTAAATACAGTCGATTTTTCTGTTGCAAAATTCCGTGAAACCCCGCGCCTTGAGTGTTTACTAATGCTAGTTTACCAGGAGACGACTTGAGAACTGTATGTCCCCTCATCATACCTTCCACTGCCCCAATCGTGTCTACCGCATAGCGCATCTCTATTTCTAGAGCCATGCTATTTTTTTGATATTCATATTTCCTGGCAGCTTTGAATTCTGAATTGTCGCTAAGTTCGATCGGCGCGCTCTTGTTTAGTTTCCAATCGGCTAAAGGCACCGACTCGGGAAACTCAAACGGGGTGGCCACATGCTTGCCGTCCGATGGATAGAAAACCAATTTTCCGGCAACCAACAAAACCCCTCCCAAAGTAACAGCCAACAGGGAAAGCCTAAGTGGTTTCCAAGAGGTAATAGCCATTAGCAATTCTGTCCTTCCTTATTTTGGGGTTGGTCTTTCAAAATTGCAAACCAGCAGAATAACCCGAAAATAAATACAGCAATCATCGAAAATATTACCGAACCATTTCCTTCGTGCCAGTATTTAAATGCTTCGGGTTGAGATAGCGATACCAGCACGGCTAGGAGACCCACTCGCGCGGCATTAACTACAAATGCAGTAATTATTGCCACGAATGGCAAGACAATTTTCTGACCCGTAGTGGTAGGAAACATCAGTAAGAAAACCAGAGCTAGTCCTAACACTTGTAGCATCGCATTCACCCCGGAACAGCCGTGATTTACTTCCACACTGCCCTTTTCCAGGATGAGAAAAACCCCTTTCCGCACCACGTCAAATCCTACATAGTGCAGGATGAAAGCTGAAAATTTAGCTGTTAATTTGGGGACATCAACGAATACTCCGATCAATCCGGGAGGAATAGCTGTATAGCCAAGAATTAGAAGTTCCTGCCAATATTGTTTCAGTCCTTTTGTGCCGGAAGCAAGCAAGGCGAGACTGATTCCCGACAAAAAAGGCGTTGCTCTGATAAAAAAGTCGTATCCCGATATCGAGGAACTTTTGAGCAATATTAAAGCAATTAACGATGTCCCAAAGAAACTGGCGAAAATTCCGCTTTCAAAAGTTAAGGATTCGTGCCTTTCCCAAATGAGAAATGCTACGACTCCCCAAAACAGTAACATTGTACCGAACAGGTCTGTGTCGTTTGTTCTGGAAGTTAGAGTTAGGTGTAGGGCAATCAAACCGGAGCCGATGCCTAACAGCCAGTATTTAGGTTCTTGGACGTGCTTGAGCCAGTTTATTTCAGTCATTGCTGCTTTTTGTTTTTCCTAAAAGCTTCTAAAATGCTTCATCTTGTAACTCTATTAAAATTATCAGCTACAAACACTTAAATTTATGCGTTTGGGGTGATTTTTAACTAAATCTTCACAAAGATTGACAAGGGCGAATGTGTGTGATAGTCACCGGGAGCATCTCAATGAAAGCAGCCCTCCGCTAGAAATTGGAGTTAGGAGTCAGGAGTCAGGAGCTAGGAGAAAAGAGTCAGAAGGAAGAAGGAAGGAGCCAGAAGAAGTGTTTTTACAAATATGAGATGCTCCCTAGTCACCTGCACCTAATTAAATCTGAAGTTAGGAGCAAAGACCAAAGAAAACAGGTTTTTTAACTCGGATCGATCGCACGCAACTAAAAATTTTCCTTTCTCTAACCGGGTTTTTGCGCCTGGAGTTTAAATGTCAAGATTGAAGGCAAGACAGAAACCTTTCTGGACGCACTCTTGAGCTGGAAAACCAGTTTTTTACTGGTTCGGGTTTGTGGTAGCCCGTGCGTCCAGGAGTAGATTAGTTAGAGTAGACTTTCCGGTAGTAAGTTTGATATTCCTCCGAAAGCAGGGGTTCCCACCACTCCCGATGGGCTAAGTACCATTCTACAGTCTGTCGCAAACCTTCTTCAACTGTTACTGAGGGAGTCCAACCTAACTCTGTTTGAATTTTGGTGGCATCAATAGCATAACGCCGATCGTGCCCTGCTCTGTCTTTGACAAATGTAATCAATTGTTCGCAAGGACGGGCGGGCAAATCAGAAGCTAATTCGTCCATTAGCTGACACAGCATTTTTACTAAATCGAGATTTTTGACCTCGTTGTTGCCACCAACATTGTAGGTTTCCCCAGGCTGACCACGGTGAATAACGGCATCTAAAGCGCGGCAGTGGTCGAGAACGTAGAGCCAATCTCGCACGTTTTGACCGTCGCCGTATACTGGCAGCGGTTTGCCCAATAGCATATTGATGCACATTAATGGAATCAGCTTTTCTGGGAAGTGATAGGGGCCGTAATTGTTGGAACAGTTGGTGATAATTGTCGGGACGCCGTAGGTGTGGAAATAGGCGCGGGCGAGGTGGTCGCTGCCAGCTTTGGAGGCTGAGTAGGGACTGTTGGGGGAGTAGGCAGTTGTTTCTGTGAAGGCTGGGTCATCGGGGCCGAGACTGCCGTAAACTTCGTCGGTAGAAACGTGGAGGAAGCGCATTTGTGCTTTGAGAGATGCCTCATCAATTGCTTCAAAATGCTTGCGGAAGGCTTCTAACAGTGTGAAGGTTCCGACAACGTTTGTTTGAACAAAGGCTGCAGGCCCGATAATTGACCTGTCAACGTGGGATTCTGCGGCAAAGTGCGCGACTGTGGTGATGTTTTCTTCTTTGAGCAAGGTATCGACTAAGGTACGATCGCAAATATCCCCCTCCACAAACCGAAAATTTTCGCCTCCTTCCAAAGTTGCCAGGGTTTGTCTGTTTCCGGCGTAGGTTAAAGCATCGAGTACCACTACTCGATCGCCCGGATAGCTGCTGCACCAGTGATGCACAAAATTCGAGCCGATAAATCCAGCCCCGCCCGTCACCAACAATCGGCGCGCGGAGCGCTCAATGCCTTGATTCGCGTTGTCTGTCATAAAAATAAGAGTTATTCCAATAACTAAGCCTTTACAAAAGTAGCCTTAAAAGTAGTTTGTCACCAAGTGTTTGCCGCTCTGTAATTAAAATTTCTACTGTCTCACCTCAGATTTTCTAATGTGGGCGCGATCCAAGTATGGGTTCACAAAACTTGAACTTCTACCGATCTGTTAGCCCAAACGATTACATAGCAACCATTCCAGTTTTTTAAGCGGGCAATTTTAAATTTGAATTGCGTGAGGCTATAGCTGACTTTTGCGATCGATCCGCGATATGGGCGGCGCGCAGAGTTGATAGATTTGTAAAGAGCTGTTACCATTAATTTTTTAATGGTCCTTTACAATCTCCCAAGCACCGTCAACGACCCAGGTCTAAAGACACACACTAGGCTTCTAGCCTAAGACTTAAACCACAGTTGACCAGACTAAGTGCCTTGCACTACGTTAACGGTAAGAGTTTAAAGACCTACCAAGGGATGCGAAGCTAGTTCCTTGCTCTAGAAATTTAGGATTAAACAGATTTATTGGGTTAAGTCAGTGTCCTAGATATAGTTACCGGCCGTTAACATTGTCGAAGCTAACATTACCCCGAAAGGGAGGCTCCGCAAGGAGCAAACATTCTGCGCTCGCGGGATTGCCACATTTGACATGGTAATTGTCAAGCGTGAAAGTACATCACATTCATTACACCGACTTAAGCACTCCCCGTGTAATGGAAAGATTCAAGGCGGTTAAAACCGCCGATCTGTTTCCCACTTGCTCGTTTCCCACTTACCGAATTTTTTTTATGAAGAAGTTTCAAGTGTTAGCTGGCATTGCTTCCGTCGTCGCGATCGCAAGCAGCATCGCCATAGGTGACGCCGCATCTGCTTTCCCCTGTTCCTACAGCAAATCTAGCGCGGCTAAATCTGGTTCTGCGACAACCCTCCTAGGTTCCGGCGGATCGGAGCGCATTAATCCGTGGAAATCCTACAAAACAGCAGCTCTCGGTTTCCTCGGTTTGGCTGGAGTTTTGGGTGGCGGTGCGGCCTACATGAGCTACCGTGCCGGCAAGCGCGCTTCTGCTGCTTGCGCTGCGATGACCGATAATTTTGAAGTTTTTGAAGAGCCGATCGCTCCGATCGCAGATGCAGGTGTTTCTGAATACTTGGAAGTTCCTGCCTTGCTCGATTTGGCGGCGGCGGGTGCTGTAGCTGAGTCAGCAGATGCGGTTGCAGTCGTTCGCGAACACCCAGAAGCTCCAGGCGGCGAGCTGGATTTGCCGGTTTCGCCAGTTGCTGAGTTGAGTTCTGAAATTGCGATCGAACAAGTCCAAAGCGCGAGCCTCAAATAGTTATCTCAAACCAAAGTATTCGCTTAGCGCACCTCCAATCTTGCAAGATTGGAGGTTTTTTGAGTGAAAATTCTTTACCCTACAATTTCTTGTCATATCGTTTCCGGTTGCAGGGGAATGATAAAGTCAAGGTCGCGCAATTCCACATTCCCCCACTCCCCACGGACCACTCCCCACGGACCATCCTGTATGAGTGTTACCGGAATTGATATCACTGCGATCGCGAAGCACTGCAAACAATAGACAGATGAATCGAGCGCACACAAGATCATATTCCGGCTAAGCAAACGAGCGCTGAATTAATATCAATTAAAAAAACTCTTGCTACCATCATCAATCTCATACCAATTATTAAAAGTCGCTGCTCCCAGTCAGGACAAGGCTGTGCGGTTTTCCTACTGTATTTGAACTGTATTTGATCGGACTGAAAACTGCTATAAAATTAGATGAGTCAAAGCGAGACAGTAGGCGGCCGAGGCGATCGCTAAAAATACTCTTCAGATCAATCTGAGGGTAGACGGCAAGAGTTCAAATCCCCTGCTATGGTGGAAAATATAGCCCTACAGATTACAACTATAGGTTATTATGAATGCTTGGCGCGATCGATTCAATCAATTTACGGGTAAAACTAGATTGGCAGTTTGCCGGGTGTTCGTTCACCTAACAGGCGAAGATGTTGCACCGCTGTTAGGAGTTCTCAACCGCACCGCCAGACAAGCAATTGATGCCGATGGCGACATAGTAGTTTTAGGAGAAGGTCTGGTAGAAATTTGCAATCACCTGTTGCAGTACGACAACTACTGGCAATCAGCCGCCAATGAAGGCGATGTTTTTTGGAATGAAGGCGAAGCGGGCGATTATGTGGATGAACTTTTCATTGATTCAGCCGATCGCTATCTCAGCGAGCCTCAATACAGTACATCTGTTTACGATAAAAATTCCCCCTTGTCTTTGCCGGTAACTAGAAATGTGGTGGTGATGCTGACAGTTGCTTATGAAGGCGAAGTTCCGGCCCTAGAAACTGACCTTGCGGACATCAGCGCGCTGAAAGTCGGTTTAAAAGCACTGATTAATTTACATTACCAAGAAAGGCTCCGAGCTGTGCAAGTTCACTTTTCTCCCGCACAGTTGGGAGACGAACTTACCAACGACCAAGTGTTGGTCAATTTCCCAGAACTTATTCCCCTTTAAGGAAGGAGTAATTAGTTATTAGTTATTAGTTATTAGTTATTTGCGGTGCCCAGAGCGGAGTCGAAGGGTTATTTGCTACCAATGCGCGATGCCCGAGGTCCGATGCCCGATGCCCAATTCCCAATTCCCAATTACTATTTATGATGCTGCGAAAACTGACAATTTATTTAATGGCTTTAACTTTTTTGTGGACGGCAACCGGCTGCGGTTCACCTCGCACACAAACTTCTACAAATCCTGCGGGAAATCCGAATATTAACACAGTGCGTCCTGCACCAAATAATAACTTGAGTCAAGGTCAATATCCTGTACAGCAAGCTACCTACGACGATGCTGATGGCGAATACAGTTTGATGTTGCTGAATACTCCCCCCGGCAGTCCCCCAGTTTACCGCACTAGGGATTTGCAAATGGCTCGCTTAACAAATGAAGAAATATCGGCAGGCAAGAAAAGTTATCTAAATGTGGATAACAATCAAGCGGTTTTGCATTTGACAGAAGATTTTAAAATTGAGTACGTTCACAACGTTACCGAAACAGTTCCTAATCCTCAAACAGGTCAGCCACAAACCGTAGTAGTGCGGCAGCAATCTGGCTTCTGGGCACCGTTTGCTGGGGCTATAGCCGGTCAGGCGATCGGCAGTTTGTTATTTAGACCGCAATATTATATGCCGCCAGTCTATCAGCCGGGAATTATGACAGGATATGGCGGGTATGGTAATACTTACAACCAAGCTGTTCAGCAGTATCAAACTCGCTATCGAACTCCGCCTCCGGTTGTGAGAAACCGTCAAGTTTTAAGGACGACAGGCCGCTTGCGATCGCCCACATACAACCAGCCAGTAAGACCCTCAGTACGTCCAAATGGCAATCGATCGACCGGTTCGGGTTACGGTGGCAGCACTTTGAGGCGATCGCGGCAGCCGCGTCAAAATCGATACCAGCGGCAGCCGAGTTTTGGTAGCGGCAGAAATTCTCGTCAACCGAGTCGGAATCGCTCTTTCGGGAGTAGAAGGCGCTGAGTTGAAGATGGAAAAAATCAGCAACTGACATCGGTAAAAGTTGATTTTATTTATCCTCCCGATTCCACGCCGCCGCAAGTATTGACAGTGAGAACTTTGGAATAATTGATTTAGCCTTCTCTGTTTCCACCAGACCCAAAAAATATGTGATTTAATTTCTACATTGATATGTAGGTGACAATATGTCTTCTTCACAACCCCCGTCAGGGGAAAGAAACCCTCTAGGATTGGATGAATTGATTGCTATCTTGGTTGCCTTCGGCACGATGGGAGCAATTTTATTTTGGGTAACAGGTAAAAATCCCGATCGATTGAATGCCAGAAATTGGCAATTTCCAGCCGTTTTCTCTCAGCCTGCTGTTACGCCCGCGAGCCCGGGAATATTAACGCCAGAATCGCCAAGTTCGGATTTGCGATCGCCCGCTACAACCCCCGTTCCGTCAAAACCGGATGTCGCACCTGTTGCACCTTTAGGGCGGATTTTACCGCAAACTCCTCCGGTGGGTGTAATCGTTGTTCCTCCCAAGCCAATTGCGCGATCGACTCCCGATCCAGCAATTACCAAACCGAAAGCTGATAAACCCAAAATTGGGCCCGTTAGATTCTCCGATGTTCCAGACAAATATTGGGCGCGTCCGTTCATTGTAGCTTTAGTCGATCGGAAAATTTTTGCTGATTCCACCGACAACAAATTTCGTCCCGACGAACCGATGACGCGAGCCGAACTAGCGCGGTTGATTCAGCGAATGTCCGACGACAAAGAACCGATCCGAAAACCAATTGATTTTAAAGACGTAAAAGACAAGAGTCCTGTCGCTCCTGCGATCGACCACACCGTCACAACTGGATATCTTAAAGGATACCCAAACAATGAGTTCCGTCCCGACAAAAATATTCCCCGCGTGGAAGTCATCACAGCTTTAGCGAGCGGTTTAAACTTGAAACGGTCAGCGAAAACAAGCAAAACTTTGCAGATTTATACAGACAGGAAAAAAGTGCCGAAATGGGCAGTTGATAAGGTAGCAGCAGCCACAGAAGCTGGCATTGTTGTCAATCACCCGAAGCGCGCACTTTTGCAGCCTAATAGAACAGCAACTCGCGCTGAAGTAGCAGCCATGATTTACCAAGCTATGGCGAAAAAAGGCCAAGTACCTGCTAAGTCTTCTGAGTATGTGGTGAAGCCTGTAAAGTTGTCCAAGTAATATATTAGGGGCGTTGCTCAGAGCAACGCCCCACAATAACATTTAATCGCTCTTGTTTGTAGTCAGGACTGAAGCCCTCACTACGAAGCAGCTAAATTAATCTTGAAACACCATAATACTGCCCGAATAGCAAGCTACCCAAACCTGATTAGTTTCCGGATCGTAAGTAATCCCGATCGGACTTGAATTAACCTTCACTGTTTGCAGCACTTTCATATCGCTCGTCCTAACTTTGCTAACACTATTCGAGAAATAGTTGACCACATAAAGCAGTTTTCCCTGATCGGAAATTGTCATGCTGCGAGGTGCTTTTCCTGTCGAAACTTTGTCCACCACTTTACCAGTTTTTAGGTCAATTTTTGCCACATTTCCTTCACCATTTAAAGTGGCATAAAGATACTTTCCGTTGGGATCGATCGTCAAATGACGCGGCGCATTGCCAATATTTCTCAGCCATTCTACCGAAAAGTCTATGAGATTCACTTTCGCAATATTGGAAGAACCCATGATGGCAACATAGGCATTTTTTGAGTCGGGAGTGACAACAATTCCCCGAGGATATGCACCCAGTTTCACTCGCTCGATTTCGATATTTTTATTGATATCAACTACGCTCAAATCCCAACTGCACCAATTGCTCGCGAGCGCGAAGCGATTGTCAGGCGAAACAGCATTGAATTTCGGCACTGCACCTACAGGAATTACCTTTTCTATTTTCAAAGTTTTGGTATTGATGCGGTACAGAAAACTTTGGTCGTGTTTTGCTGCTGGAGAGCACCTGTCGGTTCCCGGATTGCTAAACCCCGAACCGTACATTTTGTAGTTGGAGACGTAGGCATATTTGCCATCGGTTGAAAAAGCAGCTTCTACGGGAGAACCTTTATAATTGCCTTTGAATTTAGAAAAGCCGAACTTCGACAAGTTTACTGTATCGGGAATAGTCTTGACTAAATTAAAGTTCCTGTCGTAAACTGTGATTGTGTGGCGGTACATCATGTTTTGAGCAAAAAACAAACCCGCTCCCGAATAAACTATTGATTTTGGCGATATGTTGCCGTAAATGGTTTTTTTCAATGTCATTTTCCCTTGAGTGTTGTCGGGAGGATTTACTAGCCTTTGGGGTTGTGAGCCACTTTCTTGATCCTCGGAATTTTCTGTTTTAAAAGGTGGCAAAGATGGTTCTTGAAATAGAGGTTCTTGGGGCTGAGTTTTAGTTTTATCTTCGACTTCGTTTGTGTTTTCTGTGGTGGTAGGAGATGGCGAAGGTCGATCGACATTTGGCGCGATTTTTTCCGCAGCTTCAATACTCGCCTCTTCCGGCTTACCTTTCAGTGCGGACAAGGTTTTAGGGCCAACAATTCCGTCAACTTTCAGGTTGTTCTCTGCTTGAAACTTTTTCACAGCAGCCTGGGTGAGAGAACCGTAAAATCCTGTAGCCTTACCGCGAAAATAGCCTGCGTTTTGTAGAGTTTTCTGGAGTTCGGCTACTTCCGAGCCTGAATCACCTTTTTTGATGGCGAGTGCGGGATTGACTAAATTGAAAATTGTGAGAGCGATCGTAAAGAAAAGTAAAGGAGTATAGGCTAAATTCAGGTGTTTTTTTGAGTGGGTCGATCGAGTTTGACCCGCAGCCGTTTCCCAAGTTTCAGCTAAATGTAGGTAGGCCAGTCCGTCCATAGTTTTTACCGGGTATTTTTGGTGCTATGATACACCAGTTAATACCATTTTAGATTTTAGATTTTAGATTTTAGATGGGGAATGACTGATGCAATATGGGTTTGCAGCTTGCCTACAGTTCCATTCTTTTTTTTAAGTTGTATAACATTGATTAAAGGAAAAATATTATAATCAAACTTAGGGTAAAATCTCCAAGCAGTTTTTAATGGTGTAAGCAAGTAGGAGCGATCGACAATGTGGAGTGGGGAACAAACAACCGCAGCATCAACGACAAAAGAATCCCGCCAGACGTTGCTGTGGGACGATAACGGGGGACTTTGCCAGCGGGCTTGGGTAGAAATCGATTTAGCAGCTTTAACTCACAATGTAAAACAGCTTAAAAAGCTCTTATCTCCCCACACAGAACTGATGGCAGTTGTGAAAGCGGATGCTTACGGGCATGGTGCTGTTGCAGTCAGTCAAACAGCATTGCAAGCAGGTGCTAGTTGGCTGGGAGTGGCGACAATTCCCGAAGGAATAGAATTGCGAGAAGCTGGGATAGAAGCGCCGATTTTGCTGTTGGGGGCAACCCATACAGCCCAACAGGTAAAGGCGATCGCCCATTGGCACTTGCAGCCGACTATTTGTACTGCCAAACAAGCCCTAATTTTTTCAGAAGTTCTCGCCGATCTTAACCAATCTTTGCCGGTTCACGCTAAGTTGGATACGGGAATGTCTCGCTTGGGTACGCCCTGGCAAGAAGCTACAGAATTTGTGCAATTAGTCAAGCGGTTGCCCAATTTAAAATTAGCCAGCATTTACTCTCATTTGGCGACAGCAGATAGTCCTGACCCCGCAGTTATGATAGAGCAGCACCAGCGGTTTCAACAGGCGATCGAGCAAATTAAAATAGCAGGAATTAACCCCCCTCGCCTCCACTTGGCAAACTCTGCAGCAGCCCTCGCCGATCCGGATTTGCACTACGATTTAGTGCGAGTCGGTTTAGCTACCTACGGTCTTTATCCCGCACCTCACTTGCAGTCGAAATCCAATTTGAAGCCCGCAATGCAGGTAAAAGCTAGGGTAACGCAGGTGAAAACAATTCAAGCAGGAACCGGCGTCAGTTACGGCTATCAATTTATAGCTCAGCGGCAGACACAGATTGCCGTAATTGGTATCGGCTATGCAGATGGTATTCCGCGCAATCTTTCTAATAAAATGCAGGTTTTAGTCAGGGGTAAATTCGTGCGACAAGTGGGCGCGGTAACGATGGATCAGTTAATGCTGGATGTAACTGATATTCCCGATTTAGAAGTCGGTGAAGTGGTGACGCTGTTGGGCAAAGATGGGGAATATCAAATTACTGCTGACGATTGGGCCGCGACTTTAGGAACTATTTCGTGGGAAATTCTCTGCGGTTTTAAACACCGATTGCCCCGCGTAGCAGTACACTATTAGCAGTCGTCCGGCAGGGGTTTAAACCCCTGCCTCATAGCAAAAGTCGGTTTAAACCGACTCAAGAGTTTGAGCGAGTAAATTATCGATTTTATTCCTCTTTGAGAGGACTTTAGCTATGAGACAGGGGTTTTTAACCCCTGTCGGACTCTCCGACTTATGCAGAAGACTGAGACTGCAATTCTCAATTTCTACTTCCCAATTCCCAATTGATATGACAGTTATTCAGACGTTTTTACCCATAGCTCAAACCTTCTATTCTCAGCTAAATGCAGAAAGAACACAAGCCTTGGAAGTAGCCCAAGAATTCTCGAAAAAATTCGTAGAATTGGGGTTTAAAATTGTACCTCAACTGCTGTGGGCGATCGGCATTTTGTTAATTACGCGATTTGCGATCGGCTTTGCGGGCCGCGTGACTCGCCGAGCACTGAGTCGCACCGAAGCCACGCTGCGGAAATTCTTAGTTCAAGCTGCTGAAATTACGATTTTGGTAGTGGGAGTAGTCGCCGCTTTGAGTCAGTTGGGAATTCAAACTACCAGTGTGGTTGCGGTGGTGGGTGCGGCGGGTTTGGCCATTGGTTTGGCGTGGCAAAATACTTTGTCGCACTTTGCTGCTGGGGTAATGTTGATTAGTTTGCGGCCCTTTGAAGTCGGGGATGGGATTGAAGCTGGCGATGTTAAGGGAGTGGTGGACAGCATCGGGATTTTTTCAACAACCGTGGTGACAGACGATCGCATAAAAATTATTGTCCCGAACAATCAGTTGTTTAACGGTACACTGAAAAATACAACGGCAATGGGAACGAGGCGAGTAGACTTGAAGATTGATATTGGCGATCGGCCAATTCGTCCAACTGTAGCTGAGTTATTAGAAATTGCCCACTCTCACCCGCTGGTGTTAGAGAATCCGCCCCCGACTTGTTTGGTGGCCGAGATTACTCCAGAGACAACTATTTTATCTCTCCGACCTTGGTGCGCGTCGGTGGCCTACGAACAAGTGCGATCGCAAGTTCAACAATACGTCAAAGAGGCAATGGATGCCGACAAAAATCAAGAACAATAGATATAAATCTCCAATCTAAAACCCCAAATTTATCCGAGGTATTTCCCATGAGCAAGTGGTATCCGCAGCAAATTTTGCAAGAACCCGGTGTCAGGATCACCCCAACGGAGAAACAAACAATTCTCAGCAAATTTCCGCCTCCCGACGAAAACGGTCAAATCTATGCCGATGGGGTTTTTGAAGGCGGTGGCGTGCGCGGAGTTGCGTTTTTAGGAGCACTCAGGTGCTGTAGCGATTTGGGCATCAACTGGCGAAAATTGGCCGGCACTTCTGCCGGTGCAATTACTGCCGCAGTATTGGCAACCGACTTGTCAATTGATGATTTAGAGGAAATTTTAGGACAGCTCGATTACAGCCTATTTTTAACTCAAAAAAACAGTCCTCTAATTTTAAACGGCGACCCCGCCGACGACTTGCAATCTCCTGCTTGGACTCTGCTTTTCCTAACAGTTAGCCGTCAGATGGGAGAATATTCGGCGCAGCCGTTCCGGCAGTGGCTGGAAACAATGCTCGGTCGAGGTAACTTGCACACTTTTGCCGATGTCAAACACATCGTAAAAGACCGGGAATTAAAAGTAGTAATATCCAACCTCACTCGCGGTGAAATGTTGGTGCTACCCGACGACTTACATCGGCGCGAATCGACGGATTCCGATACTTTGTATGAGCAGTTGCGACTCCCAAGTGCTGAACATTTTAGCGTGGCTGAAGCCGTTCGGTTGTCGATGAGTATTCCGCTCTTTTTTGAACCAGGAAAACTCGGCGATGACTTGATTGTCGATGGCGGAATTTTGAGCAATTTCCCCCTGTGGATTTATGACAAACAATCCGTTGGTGCGACTCCTGCGCCGCCCCGCTGGTTTACCTTTGGGTTTCGATTAGTTGATACCGGAATTGAGACTAAAGTTAAGATTGATACTCCGCTGTCGATGCTGGCGGCGATGTTCAGAACGATGATGAAAGCAAGAGACCGCTATCACCAGCGAGAAATGGATAAGGGCAGGGTGATTAATATTGATGTGACTGATGCTGGGGTGACGACGACGGACTTTAATCTCGATGGCGATCGCAAGGCTCACCTGTACCGCTTGGGGTATTTGTATACTAAGAGGTTCTTTTTGAGTTCCAATTTTAGTTGGGAGAAGCACTTGAAAGCTAGAGGCTTTGGGGAGTAGGTTTCGAGTCTGGAGTTTGGCCAGAGGCGGATATTGGGTAAAATCTGCCTTTGGCCTGCGGCGGAAAGTATACACAGCAAGGGATTGAGGAATTTTTCAATAAGGGGTTGGCAAAAATAAGATGTGTGTGCTATAGTTAGTTACTGTCATCTTGGAGAGGTGGCTGAGTGGTCGAAAGCGGCAGATTGCTAATCTGTTAAGGGTGTTAACATCCTTCGAGGGTTCAAATCCCTCCCTCTCCGTTCTATTCAATGCTTGATGAATCAAGGGTTGGGATGCGTCATACCCTTAAAAGTTGCGTTTTCCGCTCATCTTTTGCTTACTTTTCGGGATCGGTAGCGCCACCTCAGTCTGCCGCGATCGTCAATGAAGCTATCGCTGCGATCGCAATTTTCCCAACAACGATCGCAATATGGTACGCTCAAGAGCCCGATATTCATCTGTGTTAAGGTGTGAGTAAGTGATTCCAGAATTCGATGAAAACGGCAACTTACCCCCAGGAGTTCATTTTTGCGAATGGGAAGAATTTGTAGAACGATTTGGAAGCAACGAGCTGAGGTTGCGTTTAATGCGCGGACTGCGAATGGCAATGGAGCAACTCAAAGCAGGTGGTTGCCGGACAATTTATATCAACGGCAGCTTTGTTACCATTAAGCCAGACCCAGGAGATTTTGATGCTTGTTGGGATAGCGAGGATGTCGATTACGATTATCTCCGAAAAAATGCCCCTAGATTACTAAATCATTTGGATCGTAGCGCACAGAAATCCAAATATAAAGGTGAAATTTTTCGTTCAGATCAACCTGTAGGAGATTACGGCTTAAATTCTATAGAATTCTTTCAGCGTGACAGAAAGTTAAATCCTAAAGGCATTATTGCTATAGATTTATTAAGGTGGAACCCATGATTAAAAATGAAAAAGAGTATGAATATAGTCAAGAATGCGCCCGAAAATTTGAATATTCTCTTAGGGCGTTAGAGCAAGATGAGGAACTGAAGAAAAAAGACCCCGAAGGGTGGCAACTTTCTGGGGATGTCAAACAATCTCACCTGATGGCTTTACAAGCAGAAATTGCTGAATATGACAGGCTTACATCTCATGATAGCGACACCCCAATAGTATTAACACTTGATGATATTGATTATTTACCCCAAATCTTGATTAAAGCCCGCATGGCAGCTAAGCTAAGCCAAAAAGAATTGGCAGATTTAGCTGGACTCAAAGAAGAACAAATTAAACGTTATGAAGATAATGATTACGAAGATGCCAGTTTTTTGGATGTAAGATTTGTAATTGATGCACTGGAAATCCAAATTCAAAAATGTGAGTTTCTAGTTCCTTTAGATACCCTAAGAAGAACGCCAGTTACCAAAGAAGAATTACTTTCCTCAACTCATCGTTTTCACAGCCAACAAGATCAACGAATGATGGAGCAAGTTCAATTAAAAAGTTAGGGTTGACAGTTGACGCTGTTAGAATCCCAACTTTTTTCAGAAGTCGGGAATCTGCGTGTATAGTTTTCAATTTACCAACCTAAGTCTAATTAAGTGCTTTCATCGCTTCGACAAATTGCCGCGATATAAATGGCAAAATCTCTTCATTCTTGCTATTCTCTTTCCCCTCGGTAAATACAACCAACAAATACGGCCGCAAACCCGCTATTTCAATATAAGCAGCATCGTGACGAACTTGACTTGTCAGTCCCGCTTTTGACCACAATTTTGCTGATTCTGGCAATCCCCCGCCTAAAAAACCTGTAACTTGATTTTCGGGATCTGCCTCTAATTCTGCTGGGTCTAAACTGCGTTTCATTAAACCCATCATTTCTTGCGATGCTTGGGCCGAAACAGCTACGCCGCCGATTATACTGTGCAGCAAACGCGCCGCTGCATTTGTGGTCAGCATATTTCTATTTTCCATTAATTCTCCCACAAATGCTCGCTCGCGACCGTAGGGGCCGTCACACCAGGTTTTTTGATTGGCGTTAATATTTTGTAATTCCGGCCAATCCAATGATTGAAAGTAACGGTTGACGAGGTTTCGCTGCTGTTTCCACGTTTCAAAGGGGCCTGGTGATAATTCTGGGCCGCTGGTGGTGCCGGTGAGCGCGTCTACTACTAAACTGGTGGCGTCGTTGCTGGAATCAACTATCATATCTCGGACGGCGCGTTCTAATTCTGGCGATGTTTGAATCATGCCTTTTTGCGCCCATTCCCAGATGGCAACGAGGTAGAATAATTTGACGATGCTGGCTGGATAAATTCGTTCGGAAGCTCTAGCGCTAAAACCTCGCGGTTGATATTTCCAAAATTCTTCTGCACTCAGGGCGCCGCCTGTATTGACTCGCACCGGGGGATCGTAGACTATCCAGGTAATGGCTGTACGATCGCCACTTAATCCTGTAAATTCTGCTTTGGCTGCGTCTATAATGCTACTGCCGAGGGTTTCTAATTGTTCGTCTTTGTGAAAAAATGTCATGGTTGATGGCTGACGGTTAACGGTTAACGGCTAGCAGCTAATGGCAATCAATCGTTAAATGCGAACAATAAATGCGAACAATTAACAGCAAACAATGAGCAATTAGCAATGGCCAATTATCAATTATCTGATGTTGTGGAGTACCGAACCCGATCGCACATAAATATTTACGATTCCCCAAAGTGCGATCGATTGGCAACTCAAGCAGCGCTGGGGCGACATTTGCGCGTCGTTGAACTCCCCCTAAGACAGAGCGATGTAAACTTGGATACAACGGCTGTGATGGTGCGGCTGTGCGAAGATGATTATCCGGGATGGCTGGATATTCGAGATGTTGAGTTGCTCGACCCGACAGAAACAGTGTATCATCCTCTGGTGCTTTCTGAGGCAGAAATCAAGGAAAAATTACCAAGAGTAATTACTTTCGCTCGTGAGGCTATGAACCAATCCAATTATTATCTTTGGGGCGGTACAGTCGGGCCAAATTATGATTGTTCGGGCTTGATGCAAGCTGCTTTTGTTGCTGCGGGCATCTGGTTGCCGAGGGATGCTTATCAGCAGGAAGCTTTTACTAAACCTGTTAGTATCAGTGCTTTAGAACCGGGGGATTTAGTATTTTTTGGTACGCCAGAAAAAGCAACTCATGTAGGATTGTATCTCGGAGATAATCGCTACATTCACAGTTCGGGACAAGCACAAGGTCGCAACGGTATCGGTATCGATGTTTTGTCGGAGGATGGCGATCTAGTCAGTCAAGCTTATTACCAGCAATTGCGGGGATATGGTAAAGTTGTGGCAAGTTATCAACCTAGTTAGTTGTTGACGGTTGACTGTTGACGGTTGACTGTTAATATTATCGAATAAAAAAATGGACGCTGCATTATTTTTGGAAAAATTGGCTGCACAGCAGGCTGGCGCTGAGGTTGTTCTCGACGTTTCAGTGGTGGTGCCGGTGTATAATGAGGTGGAAAGTTTGCCTCATTTGATTGAGGCGATCGCCTCTTCTATCCAACCATCTGGACTCAGCTATCAAATTATTTGTGTAGATGACGGTTCTAAGGACGGTTCTGCTGAACTTCTCCAGCAGTTAGCCAGCACTCGCGATGACCTTTGTGCTGTAATTTTGCGCCGCAATTACGGGCAAACTGCTGCCATGTCGGCGGGTTTCGATCGCGCTCGCGGCCGTGCTATTGTTACCCTTGACGGCGATTTGCAAAATGACCCGGCTGATATTCCGCTATTGTTGGCAAAGTTAGATGAAGGCTACGATTTAGTTAGCGGCTGGCGGAAAAATAGGCAGGACAATACTATTAGTCGGTTGATTCCTTCTAAAATTGCGAACTGGTTAATTGGTCGTGTTACAGGCGTAACTCTGCACGACTACGGCTGTTCTTTGAAAGCTTATAAATCCGAGTTGGTAGCAGACTTGAATCTGTACGGGGAATTGCACCGCTTTTTGCCTGCTTTGGCGTTTATTGAAGGGGCGAGAATTGCAGAACTGCCTGTGCGACACCACGCCCGCCGTTTCGGTCAAAGTAAGTACGGAATTTGGCGGACTTTTCGCGTGTTGATGGATTTGTTAACTATTTCTTTTATGAAAAAGTTCCTGACTCGACCGATGCACGTTTTTGGACTTTTGGGACTGAGTTCTATGACGTTGGGAACGATTTTAGGAATTTATTTGACCGTCTTAAAATTGGGTTTTGGTCAAATTATTGGCAATCGTCCTTTGCTGATTTTGGCTGTGGTTTTGCTGTTAACTGGCGTGCAGTTATTTTGTTTTGGTTTGCTGGCGGAAGTGATGATGCGGACTTATCACGAGTCGCAGGGAAAACCGATTTATCGGGTGCGCGAGGTGTTTGGTTCTAAATAAGGGGTTGATTCCAATTAGACTAGGTGATAAAAAGAGGAAAAGTTTTGAGTTATAAGTTAAATAATTTAAAACTCACAACTCAAAACTACTTCCTAATCTTCCATTCTCTTATCTAAAATCTCAAATTTCAAATCTAAAATTGATTGACTTTTTGAGCTTGTCGGAGAGATTGAATAGTTGCGATCGCGTGTTCGGCGACTGCATCTATTTCTGCTTCGGTATTGAACCGGCCAATACCAAACCGAATTGAAGCGTAAGCTAATTTGTCCGATCGCCCGATCGCTGCTAAAACATGAGATGGCGATATTTTTGCGGAAGTGCAAGCAGAACCCGAAGAAACTGCCGCCGCCGGTTGCAAACCCAACATCAACGCTTGACCGTCAACGCCACCTACACTAATATTGAGATTCCCCGGCAATCTCTTAGTAGCGTGACCGTTGAGAAAAACATCGCCCAATGCACTCAAATTTTCCCACAAACGCTGCCGCAAATTAACAACTCGTTCTGTTTCCGACGGCATTTCTGCAATTGCCAATTCTACTGCTTTGGCAAACCCAACTATTTGCGGTGGGTAGAGAGTGCCCGATCGCATTCCCCGTTCGTGGCCTCCTCCGTGCATTTGCGGCGCTAGCTGCACTCTCGGTTTGTTGCGGCGCACGTAGAGAGCACCGATCCCTTTTGGCCCGTAAATTTTGTGGGCTGTCAAGGACATTAGATCGATATTCATCTCCTCTACGTCGAGGGGAATTTTGCCGATCGCCTGTGCCGCATCTGTGTGAAAAAGAATGTCATTTCCGCGACAAATTGCTGCAATTTCTGCGATCGGCTGGATGACGCCAATTTCGTTGTTAGCCGTCATCACTGAAACTAAAATTGTCTCGGCGCGAATCGCTTTGATCAAATCGCCTATATCAATCAGCCCGTCGCTTTTAACTGGTAAAACAGTAATGTCAAACCCCAATTTTTGCAAATAGGTACAGGGGTCAAGAATTGCATTGTGTTCGGTTTTTACTGTGATAATGTGCTTTCCTTTACTGAAATAAGCTTCAGCGATGCCTTTAATCGCTAAGTTATTTGCTTCGCTGGCGCCGCTGGTAAAAACAATTTCTTCTGGGGAGGCGTTGATCGCTTCTGCTATTATTTGTCGTGACTGTTTTACCGCTGCTTCTGCTTCCCAGCCGTAGACGTGATTGATACTGGCTGCGTTGCCGAATTGTTCGGTGAAATACGGCAGCATTGCATCAAGTACCCGTGGATCTACGGGGGTTGTGGCGTGGTTGTCGAGGTATATAGGACGTGCGGACATAGTGCAGTTTTGGTTGAAAAAAGTGTTAGGTTTATTGTAGACGAGCCCCTTCTCGTACTACAAAACTTTATAATTAACATATATTTGTGAAGATTTATGCGAGCTGACATTCAGGGATTAGAAATTACTCTCGGTGAGCTCAAGCACCTCACCGGCGCCGGGCCCGATCGCGTATACCGGCCGCCGACAGCGACTAAGTTTGCCCGCGAAGCTTTGAAAACTGTCGGTTTAATTGTTTTGGTTCTCATCAGTTGTTGGCTGCTGGTTGCGATATTTCCTAGAGCTTATTTGTTGTGGTTCGCCCTTCATTTGGTTGCGATAGTCGGTTTAATCCTTGAGGATGCGTGGAAAATTTGGTGCAGCCGCCAAAACCAACATTTAATCAATCTTTTTGATGATGTGGATCGCTATAATGGTATAATCAAAGCGATCGCCATTAACGATCAGATAGAAGATGCTGGCAATGCGGAAGTCAAAATCGGCGATCGTGCCAAAGTTATTCAAGCTTTGCAGCTAATCAGAGACGATTTAGTTAGAGCTTTGAAAACCGAAAGAATTCTTAGGGAAAACAAAAAATTTGTCGCTACTAACTCCGAATTGTTTGCCAATAACTTAAGAAATTTGAATGCCCTGCAAATTAGCGATCGAGCCAGCGAACAAGGACGATTGCTCAACGAAGCTTTGCAGGTAGCCGTGGGAGTTCAAGCAGAAATGAAAAAGTTGCAAGATCGAAACGCTGCTAATTTTAAAAATGGCAAAACTTAGTAGCGTGCACGGCTGCGTGCGCCTCTTACCCAGTAGCAACATGAAGCTGACTGAACCGAGCGAACTCAAACACATTCTCCAAATTATAAGTTATGAGAATTGTGAAAAAAATATCATAACTATTGTAAATTTTTTCCTGTTACGTAACAGGTAAGGATATCTTGGAAAGGTGACGTTAACAACCAGGTCAGTATGTCTTCTGTTAAACCCAAGATTATAGTTCTCGACGACGATCCGACTGGTTCTCAAACCGTGCACAGTTGCTTGCTGCTGACACGTTGGGACGAAGACACCCTGCGTTTGGGGCTGCGGGACAAGTGCCCGATTTTCTTCATACTGACAAATACTCGATCGCTAACTCCCGAAAAAGCAGCCTCCGTCACCCGCGAAGTGTGCCAAAATCTAAAAAGAGCGATCGCCGCTGAAAAAATCGAAGACTTCCTAATAGTTAGCCGTTCCGATTCTACCCTGCGCGGCCACTATCCCATCGAAACCGACGCGATCGCCGAAGAACTCGGCCCCTTCGACGCCCATTTCCTAATTCCCGCCTTTTTTGAAGGAGGCAGAATTACCCGCCACAGCGTGCACTACCTAATAGTTAACAGTGTGCCGACACCAGTACACGAAACCGAATTTGCCAAAGATTCAGTCTTCGGCTACAGTCACAGTTACCTCCCAGACTATGTAGAAGAAAAAACCAAAGGTCGCATCCCCGCTGATGCAGTCGATCGCATTTTACTCGGAGACATTCGCTACGGAAGTTTAGATCGACTGATGGACATGACAGACAACCAATGTGCAGTTGTTGACGGCCAAAGCCAAGGCGATTTAGACACATTTGCCAAACACATTCTCAATGCAGTCAGTCAAGGCAAAAAGTTTTTATTCCGCAGTGCAGCAAGTATTTTAACATCCTTAGCTGACCTCGGCCCACAGCCAGTAGCAGCCGACGAAATGGCAAAATATGTGAGGAATCGCAAACCGGGTGCAGTAATAGTTGGTTCCCACGTTAAGAAAACTACTGAACAATTGGAACGCTTGTTAAAAGAACCCAATATAGTTAGCATTGAAATAGATGTATCTCACTTGGTAGAAGATTCACCAGAGTATCGCACCCAAATGCTCGATGAAATTCTCGAAAAAGTCCGCACTGCTCATGCAGATGGCAAAACGCCTGTAATTTATACCAGCCGCAAGGAACTCGAATTTGAAAATACCGAAGTTCGGTTAAAATTTGGAGAGGCGGTTTCTGCTTTATTGATGGATATCGTGCGGGGACTGCCTGCCGATATCGGGTTTTTGATTAGCAAGGGCGGCATTACTTCTAATGATGTTTTGAGTACAGGTTTGTCGCTGAAAAGTGTCAGGCAAATTGGTCAAATTATCGCAGGTTGTTCGGTGGTGAAAACCGAGGCAGAGCATCCTCTGTTTCCCAATTTGCCAGTTGTTTTGTTTCCGGGAAATGTGGGGGATAGCCATGCTTTGGCTACGGTTTACAAGCGGCTGAGCAAGTAGTATAGCTCGTTGAATCGCCGATTAACCCAGATGAATTTAGCTTCTAGTAAGGGAGGAGACAGTTCATCTGCGGTTGGTCGATGGGTTTCCATGCTCGATCGAACTTTATGGCAACTGCCACTCCACGGTCACTTCCAAAAAAATCTCTACTTTACTTTTTTCTTGCCAAATCGACCCAAGTATGATATGATAGAGAGTTTGTCCGTAACTAAAGCCGATCGCCAAAGTTGAAAATCGCGTCATCGTTAGGCACTCTCAAAAAAATTAGATTTCTCAAAAATAGTTACCTCCGAACTCTACATATAGGGCCAACAGCACCAGAGCTACTCCTATCAGTAGCGTTTCCAGCTCGTATCAGCCTCAATTTTAAAATTAAGTAGAAATTTTCAGATAGTAATTTTCAGCTCAAAGGATTAGCATATAAGGGTGACAGAACATTATCATCCCCTAAACTCATTAAAAGATGGCCATTGGTTCAAGCTGATCTGTGGGGCGAGCTTTCAACACCTGCCTGCTGTACGGAATCTCACCTTGGCTTACACCTTAGCAGGCGCTGACTGTATCGATGTCGCGGCAGATCCCGCCGCCGTCGCCGCAGCGAAAGAAGCCCTACAAGTGGCCAGCGACTTACAGGCAAGAACTCAAAACCGCAGGTTTGGCGGCAAAGGGTTGCCGTTGCTGATGGTGAGTTTAAACGATGGGGAAGACCCGCATTTTCGCAAAGCCGAATTCAACCCAGCCGATTGTCCGGTGGACTGCTGGCGGCCGTGCGAAAAAATATGTCCAGCCGAAGCAATAGTTTTTCAGAGTGCTGGCAGTGGTTTTTCCGGGGTGATAGACCAGCAATGCTATGGCTGCGGTCGCTGTCTGCCGATTTGTCCGAGCCAACTGATTTATACTCGTTCTTACGTGTCTGCTCCCGCCGCGATCGCACCTTTAATCTTGCAATCCGGTGCGGATGCCCTAGAAATTCACACGCAAGTAGGCAGAGAGGCAGATTTTGCGCGACTTTGGTCGAGCATAGCTCCCTGGGTCGCTCAACTCAAGGTAATAGCAATTAGTTGCCCCGATGGAGACGGTTTGATTGATTATTTGCGGACACTCTATCAAATAATTTCCCCCCTTCCTTGTCCCCTAATTTGGCAAACGGACGGTAGGCCAATGAGCGGAGATATCGGAACAGGAACTACTAGAGCCGCGGTCAAACTCGGTCAAAAAGTTTTGGCTGCCCAGTTGCCGGGATACGTGCAACTTGCAGGCGGCACTAATGCTCACACTGTCAGCAAGTTGAGAGCCGAGGGACTGATGAAGGATGCCGGGAAAAATTTGTCAGTTCCCCCTGTCCCATACATTGCAGGTGTAGCTTACGGCAGCTATGCCAGGGTTTTGCTATCGCCAGTTTTAGAACAATTAGAAACAATGCAGACCGATCGAGCCTATGCCGTTCCGGTGGCAGCCGCGCGGCCAGCAGCCGGAGTTCAAACATCTCGGCTACCTCAGCTCGAAGCCGTCCCAGAACTTCTCTCACAGGCCGTGAGTTTAGCTTGTTCTCTAGTTTCCCAGCTCAAAGAATTTTAGTCATTAGTCATTAGTCATTAGTTAGTGGTTAGTGGTTAGTCGTTAATATCAACAACAACTGACAACTGACAACTGACAACTGACAACTGCCAACTGACAACTGACAACTGACAACTGACTAAAAAGTTGAAAAAGTCACCGAACACATCGAGGCGAATGCAGATTACAGACGACCTCAACAAATTATTAGACATCGTGCCAGATGAGATCCGGCAGCCCTTAGAGCAGCACCCGCAGCGCAACAATCTCATTGAGATTGTCATGGATTTGGGCCGCCAACCAGAAGCTCGTTTTCCATCCTTGGCCGAACCTCTTTCCCAAACGCCGGTTTCCAAGGCACACATCAACTATTGCATCGAGCGAGTCGGCCACTTCGGCGGCGACAACCGAGCCGGTATCGAGCAAACCCTGCACCGAATTAGCGCCCTTCGCAACCGCAGCGGCGAGATTATCGGCTTGACGTTGAGGGTGGGCCGCGCTGTGTTCGGGACGATCGGCATTATCCGCGATTTAGTGGAAACCGGTCAGTCAATTTTGATGCTCGGCCGCCCCGGAGTCGGTAAAACCACGGCCCTGCGCGAAATTGCCCGCGTGCTCGCCGATGACTTGGAAAAACGGGTGGTAATCATCGACACCTCTAACGAAATTGCCGGAGATGGAGATATTCCCCACCCAGCGATCGGCAGAGCTCGCAGAATGCAAGTTTCCCGCCCCGAACTCCAGCACCAAGTCATGATCGAAGCAGTGGAAAACCATATGCCGGAAGTGATCGTGATTGACGAAATCGGCACGGAGCTCGAAGCTTTGGCGGCTCGGACGATCGCCGAAAGGGGCGTGCAGTTGGTCGGTACCGCCCACGGGAACCGGCTCGAAAACTTGATGAAAAACCCGACTCTGGCCGATTTAATTGGGGGCATCCAAGCGGTGACGCTGGGAGATGACGAAGCAAGACGGCGCGGTTCTCAAAAGACGGTTTTGGAGCGCAAATCACCGCCAACTTTTGAAATAGCCGTCGAAATGCTGGAACGCCAGCGCTGGGTAATACACGAGCGAGTTGCAGATTCGATCGACACTCTGCTGCGGGGACGCGAACCCAACCAGCAAATCAGAAGCGTCAGCGAGACAGGAGAAGTAATTATCGAGCGCGACTCAGCCGCTCCCCCCGCCCGGTTTCCGGGGATGGCAGCTTCCGGCGGCCCGGCTGCTGTATCGGCAATCCGGCCCGTCACACCGATCTCCGGGTGGCGGAGTGCTGGCAAAATGGTGCCGATGCCCGCTCAAGGCGAGAACTTCGCTGCTAAAAGCGCGCCGGTTTCTGAGACTCGGTATTTCGAGCAACTGCTCGAAGAATCCCTGTCCGTCGAACCAGTACCCACCCCCGGACGCTATTCCCATAATGTCGGCCCTAACGGCGAAGATTTGCCCCTCCACGTTTATCCTTACGGCATACCTCGACACCAGCTCGAACAGGTGATTTCGACGCTGAATCTGCCGGTGCTGCTGACGAAGGATATTGAGAGTGCTGACGTGGTTTTGGCTTTGCGATCGAACGTTCGGAACCAGTCGAAATTGAGGCACTTGGCCAAAACTCGCCAAGTTCCCCTGCACACAATTAAGGCCGCCACTATTCCCCACGTAGCGAGAGCTTTGCGGCGCCTGTTGGACATGGATGACCCAGGTACCCCGGAAGTGGCAGACCTCGCTTTATTCGCCCGCAGCGGTTCTTCTGACGAGCTCGAAGCTCTCGAAGAAACGCGCTTAGCAGTGGAGCAAATTGTCATTCCGAAGGGACAGCCGGTGGAACTCCTGCCCCGTTCTCCCAACGTCCGCAAAATGCAGCACGAACTTGTGGAACACTATCACCTGAAATCCCACAGTTTTGGGGAAGAACCCAATCGCCGCCTGCGGATATATCCAGCTTAAAGTGGGAGGTTGATGCCTGTGAAGGCAGAAGGTAGAAGGCAGAAGGGAGAATTTTTTCCTGGCTTCTGTCTTTTACCTTTTGCCTTTTTCCTTTAAGTAGCTGACCACTTTCTGATATGATGTTGTGTGATACTGTTCTTGTTAAGGCGATCGGCTAAATTCCCAATTTCTAATTTCCAATTCCCCAATTTTCAATTACCAATACTTCGACTGCACGAGCTTACAAGTTCCCCAATTCCCAATAGTTCGGCTACGCACTTCCCTTCGGCTCCCTTTGGCTTTGCGAACGGGCGAGCCGCGGGCTAGCAGCTAGGCTCAGCCAAAAATCAGCAACAGCTCAGTAAAAATTCCGAATTTCCCAATTATTAAAAGAATCTACCTGAGTGGACATGAATGATTCAATAATTCAGCTATTTATTAACTTAATTACTACTCAGATTGGTTTGCGAATTCGGTCGCAAGATCGTTCGGCTTTGTCTCACAAAATTTTGACTCGGATGAGAGCCAAAAAAATTGCCGAACCCGAAAAATATTATAAACTTTTAACTGCCAAAACTTTGGAAAGTAAAAACGAATGGACAGAATTAGTATTACTATTAACAACAATTGAAAGTTATTTTATGCGAGATAAAGGACAGTTTGCTCTGTTAAATAGAGTAATTTTTCCTGAATTGATAGAGCAGAAAATAAAATTGCACAAGACCTTGGGAAAGCAGCCGACACTGCGAATCTGGAGTGCGGGCTGCTCCACCGGTGAAGAACCTTATTCTTTAGCTATTGTTTTAAAACAGTTGATTCCCGATTGGGATCAATGGAAAATATTAATTTTAGGTACAGATATCAATGAAAAAGTAATCAAAAAAGCGCCCCAGGGAGTTTACAGTCATTGGTCGTTTCGCTTGGTTGAACCGCAGATACAAAAGCAGTATTTTCATCAGAGGGAAAATGATTGGGAAATTAATCTAGAATTGCGCCAAAGTGTCAACTTTAGCTGTGTAAATTTAATCACAGATGAGTTTCCTAATATTTACCAAAATCTTTATAACATAGACTTAATTTTGTGTAGAAACGTTTTTGTGTATTTTGAACATAAGTATATTTCACTGGTACTGAAAAAATTTTCCAATACCCTGAGACCTGGAGGATATTTAATGACCGGTCACGCTGAAGTTTACGGTCAAATTATGAACGAGTTTGAACCCAAGATTTTCCCGGAGTCGGTGGTTTATCAGCGTCGGGAGGCAGTACCGGAGGAAGGCGGTCAAATAGAGTCTAGGGTTGCAACGGTAGGGGAAGCCAACTCGGCATTTCGGGAATTCCCGAAAGCAGATACTATGCGCGATGATAGTGGTGAGTTGCTAACATGGGAAACGATGCCACCTAGTGTTACTACTAACAGCAATTTTACAGAGATAGAGATGCCGCCCGTATTAAAAATAAGTAATCCGCTGGGGAAGATGCTGCCATCTCCCTATCTGGAGGAGGGCTTGCCGAACAATGCCGTTTCAGTTACAGAAAAAATAATAGCAGAAAATACTCAAAATAAAACGCCTCAAATGCTAATTTTAGAGGCTAAAAAGTCATTTAACAATAAAAATTATGCTGAGGCGCTCAACAAGGCACAAGAGGCAATAGACTTGCAGGGACATAATTTTGAGGCTTATTATTTGATGGCTCAAGTTCAGGCAAATTCCGGCAATTATTCTCAGGCAATAGAATACTGTAATCGAGCTAGAAAAGTCGATCCTGGCTCAGTATTTACTGATTATTTACAAGCTCACATTGCTGAAGAACAGGGGCAGTTGGAAACAGCAAAGAATTTATTAAAGAGGACTATTTATATGTGTCCCTCTTTTGTTTCAGCTTATATAGAACTAGGGAATATATACAATAAAGAAGGTCAAGTAAAAAGAGCTATTAAAATGTACAATTCATCTTGTGAAATCCTGAAAGCACTACCGCCAAATACTCCCATAGATTCACAGGGAAAAATGACAGCTAATCAAGTGCTGATGAATGTTAAAAAAAAATTGTTAAAATTATACAGTAAAGAAACTGTACATTAAAATATGGAAACTAAACCGTATCTTATTTTTGAACAGAACGGTTTTCTCTGCGGTATAGAAGCCTGTTACGTTCGGGAAATTTTCTTTCTGCCGGAGTTGACAGCAATTGCAGAAGCACCTCAAGATATTGTTGGGGCGATCGACCTTCGGGGCGAAATTCTGCCCGTGATGGATCTGAACCTCCGTTTTGGATACGCTTGGCAAGAGTATTCTGTGACAGATAGTACGATCGTCCTAGAGTGGCAAGAATCGAAACTCGGTATAATTGTCAATCAAGTTCGCGAAGTTAAGGAAATCTCAGAAGATGCGATCACTCCGCAGCTATCTTACGGGCGAGATAATTCAGAAGCCTCTCATCATTTTGTAGCTGGATTGGCCCGCTGCGAAGCCGATCTTATCATGCTGCTGAATCTCGATTCCCTAATTAGATATTCTCCCAAAAAGTCAGAGGAAAGCTGGCCTCTTTCTCCAAGCAGTGCAGGTAGTGAAGAAACAGCAGGTGAGGCAGAGACGAAAAATTTAAAGTGGCAAATAAATGGAAAATGGTTAGGCGAAAATCCTAAAATTCTGAGCAAGCGTGACGTTTTTTGCCCGCACGCTACGCCGGAAGAAAAAGCAATTTTTAAATTGCGGGCTAATAATTTAAGGCGGCAAGGCGAGGGGGAAAATGGTGCTGCAATTAATATGTCTTTGGCAGTGTTTGCTTTGAATGGCGAATACTTGGGTATTCCTTTAGATCTAGTGCGCGAATTTACTGACATTGGTCAAGTAACTCCGGTTCCTTGCACTCCAGATCGCATAGTGGGAAATATAAATTTACGCGGAGAAATTGTGACGCTAATTGATATTCGCAGTGTTTTAAATATGTCTTTAAATATGTCGGATGCTGCCAATTATCTCTCTAAGGCGATCGTTGTTGAAGTTGGGGATTTAGTCACTGGTATAGTTGTTGACGAAATATTAGATATTATATACTTAAATGTGTCGGAAATTGCGGCTGTTCCGACTGCACTGTATTCTGCCAACCGCGAATATCTAAGGGGGACAGCTCTTTACGGGGAAAAAATGATGGCTATTCTGAACTTGCAAAAACTCCTTACCAAAGGAGGACTTGTGGTTGATGAGGAGGTTTGAATCAACAAGTTATCTCAATTATATCAATTCCGGTTGCACGATCGAGATGATTGTTGACGTTTCACGGTTGAGACTGAACGATTGACAGTGAGTCGAAAAGCTGCAAATTGCGCTGATATATGGAAGATACATATGGAGACGACTTGACTCGACTTTACCACGACGATGCTAGCAGATTTTATCTTATATAGTGCGTCTAAATGAGTTGTAAAATTAAGGTATGTCCACTCCCCCCGTGCTTAAGCGGATCGGGGTAGGCACTCTTGCCACTAACCCTACCAATCTGCATAAATGATTTAGACTTGCTATATAGCAACCGCCAATACGGTGAGGAAGTTGTTCATGGCCCAAATCATAGATTTTATTGCTTCTTCCTTCTTTTTAACTTGCCATTCGACTAGGATCAGGGGGCCGATCGCGCCCTGATCGTAACCGAATGGCGATCGGCTTCGGCTCCCCTGAGCGTAGTCAAAGGGAAGCGAGCCGAAGCGGCTTCTTCCTTCTTCCTTCAACATACGCTATACCAAATCCCCTCGCTTTTCAAGCCATATTGGACTAAAATTAAGGAGAAAAATATGTTTGCTAACTTAATAAAATTCAATATTAGAAAGAGAATGCTGCTTGCATATGTAGCGCCAGCAACTATATACTTGGGTTTTCCCGTGCTAGTTTATACAACTACTAATCAGGTATTGAGTAATTTTCAAGAAGTAGAAAGGATCGAAAATGTGATCAGACACACAAATAATATGTCTGCAGGTGCCGAGCAAATGGTACGGGGGTTGCGCGGGTATTTAATTAATAATAAAAATACGGACTTTTTAAATGATTTTCAAACAGGTTTAGAATTAGCTCGCCAGTCGGCTAATAGTGTTGAGTCAATGATCCAAAATCCTGAACAAAAAGAACGTTTAGAGAAGATGCTACAACTCTGCAACCAATATTATGAGAGTTCTAACCAAATGGTGGTTTTGTTACAACAAAATAAGAGGGCGGAAGCCGTGGCTATATTTAACACCGGAAAACAGACAAAATTTGTGAATGAATTTGTGGAAGTGAATAAGCAATTTCGCGACATAGAAGTCAATGCGATTAAGCAAGCCACCGCAAAAACGAAGGAATCTTTAGTTTTCTTGCTCTGGGCTGTGGTATTTGCTTCCGTACTTTTATTGGTGTTAGGTACTATTATAGCTGGGTTGATTTCGTCAGGAATTGCCCAAACTATCGATCGGGCAATTAGCTCGATCGCCACTTCTTCCACTGAGATCGCAGCCACCGTGGAAGAACAGGAACGCATGGCAAGTCAGCAAGCAGCTTCAGTAAATGAAACTACTACTACAATGGACGAATTGGGAGCATCTTCCAGGGCGACATCACAGCAGATAGAAACAGCCGTGGTTCAAGCAATGCAAGCTTTGAATTTAGCTGGAGGTGGCACAAAAGCTGTAGAACAAACTTTAGAAGCAATGGCCACTCTCAAAACTAAAGTTCAGGATATCCAAGGACAAATTATAGAGTTGAGCGAACAAACAGATCACATTGGTAATATCTCAACTGTAGTTAGCGATTTGGCCAATCAAACTAATATGTTAGCACTCAATGCTGCTGTTGAAGCAGTGCGGGCGGGGGAACATGGCAAGGGGTTTGGCGTGGTGGCGTCAGAAATTCGCAAACTTGCCGATCGCAGTAAAAAATCAGGAGCGCAAATTAATCTATTAGTTGCTGATATTCAAAGGGCGATTAACTCAACGGTAATGGTGACAGACGAAGGAACTAAAACTGTGGAATCGGGCGTGAATATTGCCTCAGAAACCGCAGTGGCATTTGCAGGAGTTGCCAATGCCATTAACAATGTGGTTTTGAGCTCTCAGCAAATTTCTCTGAATGCCAAACAGCAAGCGATCGCGATCGAACAGGTAGTGCAAGCTATGAACTCCCTCAATCAAGCGGCAGCCCAAACCGCTTGCGGTATCAGTCAAACTAAAGTCGGCACTCAAAAATTGAATGAAGCAGCCTTAGATTTGAAAGCAGTTTTGTAGGAGATCGATGAATTATGAGTAGTTCCAAAAAAATGCCCAATATATCCTTAAAAATTAAATCAATTGCTTTGGCGATCGGCATCGCTACAATTCCAGCGATATTAACGGGAGTAATAACTTGTTTCTGGGCAAATCAGAACCTAATCTCAAATCAGCAGTGTAGTTAGTTGTGATTTGTGAGTTATTATTTGGGAGTTGTTATTTTTTCTTTACTACCAATTCCCAATTCCCTATACTTCGGCTACGCTAGCGTACAATTTTCCAATTCCCTATAGCTACGCGAGCGTACAAGTTCCCAATTCCCATACTTAGACTATGCGAGCGTACAAGTTCCCAGTAACCAATTCCCCGTAACCAATGATGAACAAATTTTTCCAAAAAATGCAGCACCGACTGCTCCTACTCCTAATTTTAAGTACCTTGATTCCAGTATCTCTTGTTGGTTGGTATGGAATTTCTTCTTCAACAGAAGCACTACAAAATTTAGCATTAATAACCCTTAGTGACAGTGTTAATTCCACCGCCAATCAAATGATTAACCAATTTGACAATCTGAGAGCCGATATTTTGTTTCTTCGCAAAACTCCCCCAGTTCAGGGAATGATTAGAGCTAGAGAAGGAAAGGGAGTAGACAAACAAACTAATTCAACTTATAAAGATTGGGTTTATCGAATGCAACTCACATTTTTATCGTTGATGGAAGCCAAGCCCTATTATATGCAATTGCGTTACATAGATAACAGCGGTAAGGAGATAGTCCGCGTAGATTCTGACGGCACAAATCTCCAAGTTATTCCAGATTCTCAACTACAAAATAAAGCAGACGCAGATTACTTTTCGGCAACTATGAAGCTAAAATCAGGAGAAGTCTATGTGTCTTCCTTAAATCTGAATGAGGAAAGGGGGAGAATAGAAATTCCTTACAAGCCAACCATTCGCTACGCCACTCCAATTTTTAATGCCAAAGGAGAAAGACAAGGCTTTGTCATTACGAATGCTCTGGGTAGCACTCTGCTCGATATGGTTAAAAATTTTAATCCTGAACTATCAGACCAATCTTTTATCTTAAATCAAGATGGGTATTATCTGGCTCATCCCAATCCTCAAAAAGCATGGGGATTGGAACTCAAAACTAAGGAAAATGTCAAAAATGATTATTCAGGAGACATTGTTGCTAAAATACTCTCAGGTGGCAAGGGAAATATTGACAAGACGGATCTAGTGATTAGCTATAATACAGTTTTTCCCAGCAATGAAAATAAAAATAAATTTTTAGTAATTGTGGATACTTCACCCAAAAAGTTGCTATTTTCTTCTATTGATTCTCTTCAGAAAATAGCCGCGTTTATTGCTATTGTTTCCCTGGCTGTGGTGCTGGGATGGGGATGGTTTTTTTTGCAACAGATTGTTGCTCTCATTCGGGGGTTGATTTACCAAATATCGTCATTTTCACTGCAAATAGAATCTAATATGAATCGGCAAGAGCAAATAGCCGATCGGCAATTTGTCTCTGTCAATCAAACAACTATAACTCTCGAAAATTTGGGCAGATCTTCTCAGCAAACAGCCGAGCAAGCTGAGTCTGTTGCCGCTGCCGCTCGCCAAGCTTTAAATCTCGCCGAAGAAGGTACTAAAAAGGTAGATCAAACTCTCAATCAAATGCTGAATCTTAGAGAAGCTGTGGTGGCAATTTCTAAGCAAAATCATCGACTCGACGACAGCACGAGTCAGATTGGCAATATATCGACTCTCGCAAGTTTGGTTAGCGATTTAGCCAGCCAAACTAATATGCTGGCTCTCAACGCTGCTGTTGAAGCAGTCAGAGCCGGTGAGTACGGTAAAGGTTTTGCGGTGGTAGCAAGCGAAATTCGTAAGTTAGCAGATGAAAGCCAACAAGCAGCACAAAAAATTAATGGTATTGTTCCAGAAATTAAGGGCGCGATCGACTCAACTGTGAAAGCAACTGAAGATAGTCGCAAAACGGTTGCAGAAGGGGTGAAAACAGCACAAGATACGGCCGAAGCTTTTACGGGTGTGAGGGAAGCTTGCAATCTGGTGTTTGCTAGCAACCAGCAAATTTCATTTAATGTTAAACAGCAGGCGATCGCGATTCAGCAAGTAGGTGATGCCATGAGTTCTATGAAGGAATCAGCGTCTCAAACAGTCAGCGGCATTACTCAAGTTAAAATCGGTACTCAACAACTCACAGAAGCTGCCTTTAATCTTAAAGAAGTAGTGTAGTCATTAGTCAGTAGTCATTAGTCATTAGTCAGTAGTCATTAGTCAGTAGTCATTAGTCAGTAGTCATTAGTCATTAGTCATGAGCAATCGACTGAGGAGTCAAGATAATTATCATTACCAATTGCCCATGAGCCATGCTCAATTACCTATTACTCAAAAACATATATGATGATTGAAGATCAAGAACTTCGAGATGTATTTAAAGTCGCTAGTCAAGAACACTTACAGAAACTAGATGACGGATTGCTGTACTTAGAACAACATCCCGACGACTTAGCTAAGTTAGAACAATTGTTGCGAGAAACCCATTCTCTTAAAGGTGATGCTGGGATGCTGGGAGTAAAAAATGTAGCATCTTTAGCTCATCAAATGGAGCATATTTTGGGAGGTGTCAAGCGGGGAGAAACTCCACTAAATTCAGATATTAGCGATCGGCTTTCGCAAGGTTTAGAGGCCATCCGCAAACTCGTTAACGAAGCCGTTACCGGCCAAGATTCCGGCATTAATACATTTTATATCCTCGCTAGCATGATGGGTGCTTCTAGTCAGTTACAGCCACAGGCGGCCGCCTCAATAGTAGAGCCATCATCTTCACCAGTACCAGAACAACCGTTGGTAGAACCGCAATTTACTGAGCCTCCTACCCAACAACCAGAAACCAACGTTGAAAATTCAGAAGTCGTTAACTTAGAGAAGAATTCCTCTTTTTTACCCCGACAATCCCAGCCAGAATTTCCACTGCAAGCTCACAACTTGCCTGCACCTTCTGATTCCGCCCCTGCGTCGGCGTCGCAGTCCGCAGTTACTGCATCCTCTACCTCATCTTACCGCATTGAAACCATTCGCGTTGCTACTCAAAATTTAGACGATTTAATGACTCAAGCAGGGGAACTTACTGTCACAAAAACTCGGCTAGGACACCGAGTTGCAGAGCTCGAACAAATTACAACTTTGTGGGAAGAGTGGAGCCGAGAATATTTTGTAACGAGCTTGACTCTCGATCGGATGCAAATAGATGAAAACGGTATTAAAGCCAACGGTAAATTTAGCCAATTGCAGGATTACTATCAACGTACAGAAGAACGTTTGGAACGTCTCGGAACTTTAGTCAACCGCTTGAGAAATCGAGTTTATGAAGATACTGCCAGACTAGAATTAATCGCTGAGGCATTAGAATCAGGAATTCGCACTCTGAGACTGCTGCCTTTGTCTACTATTTTTAATTTATTTCCTCGAACTGTTCGAGACTTAGCGAAACGGGAAGGGAAAGAAGTTGCCTTAGTGATTGAAGGAGGCGAAACTACAGCCGATAAACGCATTTTAGAGGAAATGAAAGACCCTTTAATGCACATGATTAGAAATGCGATCGACCACGGTATTGAAACTGTTGAGGAGCGGAAAAAACTAGGTAAACCTCCCGTGGCTACTCTCCGAATTAAAGGCTATAATATTGCTAGCAATATTATTATTGAAGTGGCTGATGATGGCCGGGGACTAAATCTAGAGAGCATTAAACAAACGGCTGTAAAACGTAATATTTGTACGCTTGACCAACTGGCCGAAATGACAGAAACTCAAGTACAATCTTTAATTTTTACTCCGGGTTTGTCGACCAAAAAATTTGTTACCGAAGTTTCGGGCCGCGGGGTGGGCTTAGATGTAGTTCGCACTAATGTTGAAGCCCTAAAAGGTAGTATTCAAGTAGAGTCTTTACCGGGAAAAGGATGCACTTTGAGGCTGCAAATCAGCACGTCTTTAGCTACAGCCAATGTATTAATTGTCGTAGTTGAAGACATTCCTTATGCTCTGCCAGTCGAGTTTGTAGAGACGGCACAACAGGTGTCTCAGTCTGAGATATTTGCTATAGAAGGTAAGGAAACTATACTTTCAAAGGGTCAGCCTCTGTCAGTTGCTCATCTTACAGATTTACTAGAATTAAACAATAGACAAGGCTGGCAAAAAAATCGGTATTTGAGACAGGAAACCGGGAGTGAAAGTCTGATAAAAAATCCAAACTACTTCGTAAATTCCACTTCAAAAATGCCTTGTATTGTTTTGAAAGTCGGGGAGGAAAGATTGGGATTATTTGTAGATGCTTTGATAGACGAACAGGATGTGGTGATGAAACCTCAAAGTCAATTGCTGAAACGGGTGCGAAATGTTTCGGGTGCCACCATTCTCGCTACTGGGGAAGTTTGTATGGTACTCAATCCCCACGATTTGATAAAATCTGTACGCCAGCAAGTTTCGTCTCGTGGAGTTTCTGGTGCGCGATCGCAACTTGAGACTGCCACCCGAAAACAAGTTATACTATTAGCAGAAGACTCGATCGCCACGCGCACTCAAGAAAAACGCATCCTGGAAGGTGCGGGTTACGAAGTTGTGACTGCGGTAGACGGATTGGATGCTTTCCATAAATTGAAAACTCGCGATTTTGATGCTGTGATTTCTGACATACAAATGCCAAATTTAGACGGCTTGGCCCTGACTGTTAAGATTCGGGAGCAAAAAGAATACAGTGAGTTGCCGATAATTTTAGTGACATCTTTGGCATCGGATGAAGATAAAAAAAGAGGTGCTGATGCGGGGGCAAATGCTTATATTCCTAAAGGTACTTTCAATCAAGATGTGCTGGTAGAGACACTAAAAAGGTTAGTGTAGTCATTAGTCATTAGTTATTAGCTATTTGTTATTTACTACCAATTAGCAATGCCCAATGCCCTGTGTCTAGTGAAAAATTCCCCGTGCATGGATGCCGAATTTATCATTTCCCGTTCCCCATTCCCCATTTCCCAGCAAACTGATGTTATCGCCCATTAAACTATTGTTAGTTGAAGATTCTCCCGTAGTTACGCTCGTCCTCAAACGAATTTTTGAGTCCTCGCCAGACATCCAAGTTGTAGGAACCGCTTGCAACGGATTAGAAGGACTAGAATTAATCCCCAAACTTCAGCCCCAAGTAATCTGTACGGATTTGAACATGGTACCAATGAACGGGTTAGAATTTACGGAAGAAGTAATGAAGAAATATCCGCTACCAATTTTAGTAATTAGTGCTTCAGTGCAAGCGAATGATACTCAGAATGTATTTCAACTGTTAAAGGCTGGTGCATTGGATGTTTTTCCGAAACCGATTGGCGGGTTGGTATCTGATTACGCTCGCCTCGCCAACCAATTAATAGCTAAAGTTAAAATCCTCTCAGGAGTTAAAGTATTTACACGGCATCAAAAAAAGATGCCAACAGAATATAATAATCACGTTGTAAAAATCAACCAAGCACCAGTTGCTAATTACAAGTTCTCCAACGAAAATGTTAAATCTCCAACTATTAAAGTATTGGCTATAGGGGCTTCAACAGGGGGGCCGCAAGCACTGTACACGATTATTTCTAAACTCCCGGCTAGTTTTCCCGTGCCTATAATTTGTGTCCAGCACATCAGTGAAGGTTTTTTGCAAGGATTAGTTGATTGGCTGGGTAATGAATCGAAACTGCCTGTTAAGATAGCTTCTTTTGGGGAATTGCCACAAGCAGGGACTGTTTATTTCCCGCCAGAAAAACGTCATTTAGAATTGGATTCTCAAGGGCGATTTGTTTATTCAGAATCGGCTCATGCTGCGGGACACTGCCCTTCTGTAACGGTGACATTTAAGTCGGTAGCTAATTTTTATAGTCGGGCAGCAGCGGGGGTTTTGCTGACAGGAATGGGTAGAGATGGTGCTGACGGAATGTTGGCTATCGCCACACAAGGGGGGTTGACAATCGCCCAAGACGAAGCTAGCTGCATTGTCTTCGGAATGCCCAAGGAGGCGATCGCCCTCGGTGCCGCCCAATATGTTCTACCTGTCAGTGCGATCGCTCCCCTACTCCTGGCAAAATTAAAAATTTAGGACTTACCTCGCAAATTGTGCAGAATACCCCGCCCCCCGAATTGTTAACGAAGTCGAGGATCAGAGAGCGCGATCGCAACTTTTTACTTCATTAATTACTCAAATTACTTCATTAATTACTCACAACTAATTTTTTAAAATTCCGATTATTTGATTTTGATAAACTTACCAATTACCTCGCGCAACTTATCAGCATCAAACGGCTTAGTTAAATACTCTGTTGCTCCCGCCAAACGCCCCTGTACCTTATCAAAGGCTCCATCTCGCGCTGTCAGCATTACGATCGGCAAATTCTGAAACTGAGGCAAGCTCCGCACCGTGCGGCAGAGTTCCAATCCGTCAATACCAGGCATCGAAACATCGAGCAACAAAACCGAAATTTGTTCGTGATAAATCGTTGACAAAGCATCCACTGCATTGTCGGTTACGAGAACTCGAAACTCTTTGCCTAAAGCCTGTTTAACAAGTCCTTGCATCACGACGCTATCATCAACTGCCAAAATAGTTGGTACTTGACTGCTACTTGCAGACATATTCTTCTCCCTGTTTATTTATAGTTCTTGAAAATACCAAACATAATTCCCGCCGTCATTTTTTGAGAGTTGTCTCTGTGCAATAATTGTCAACCCCGTTGGAGCGTTAGTTGAAACTTTAGCCCGGTTTTTTTACCTCAAACCCGAAAAAAGGGATTGGGAGAGTGGTCTATCGGCCATTACAACAGTTGCAAAATGTGCATCCGGGCCCATAAACCCTAAAAGGTCGAGTTTGAACAACTCTTGTTACAAAGTTTAACATCTTACCAATCTTTTGTAATTCATCTCCTAACTGTAGTTGAACTCCCGGCTAAGGCACAGCTCGGTAAAGGACACTGGTATTGTGGCACAAACCCCTGATTTAAATCTACCAGCAAGTCAGCTACCCACGATTAGAGAAGTCTGTTAAAATACAATTAAACTGATTAAAAAATTCAAGGTAAGCAATCGCCATATATTTGGGAAAGCCGCTTCCTCCCAACACAGGCTCTTAGATTTAGAGAGCCGGAGGTATTCAAAAGCATAGTCAACTGGAAGTATAATTTATATAGTCTTGGATCTGGGGTGCTCTAACTCCCATAACTCAAAAGTTTCCAGATTCAGTCAAGAGGTTAGTCTGAATTCGGCGCAAGCAGCCTGCGCCGAATTTGCGCCCACAGTCTCCCATCACACAATTCATAGCTTGTTTTTCTCGAAAGTATTGAGAAGGGCGGTTGCCAGCAACTAGACGGGCAGTTACACATGATGAAAGCACCCTTGCCTCTTGATAAAAAAGTGTTCAAGCTCCATAACATTGACTTGTATCAGCTTCTCGGCTCTGCTCCCGACGCTTGCTTGGACAATTTGGTAGGTTTGGCAGCTCAGCTTAGCCGAACTCCTATTGCTTTCTTGAGCTTGATTGACGGAAACCGCCACTGGTTGAAGTCGCAGCTAGGTATCGATCGAACTTTGGCCCACCGTTACCTGAATTTTTGCGATCGCGCCCTGGACCAAATTCCCGAAGAGTTCGCCGTTGGCTCAAACTCAAACTCGGAATTTGACCGGGCAATTTCCCTACAAAAACCGCCAGTTGCTCCCGAATTGGCGATCGAACTCCCTATAAATTCCTTTAAAGGACTGCCTGCCGCCATTGTTCGAGACGCTTCCACAGATGTGA
The DNA here is from genome assembly GCF_036702455.1 of Microcoleus sp. D2_18a_D3. Classification (NCBI taxonomy): domain Bacteria; kingdom Bacillati; phylum Cyanobacteriota; class Cyanophyceae; order Oscillatoriales; family Microcoleaceae; genus Microcoleus; species Microcoleus sp. D2_18a_D3. The sequence goes on along the minus strand of NZ_JAUBTK010000036.1, from coordinate 26,624 downwards.
GATTTGGCGAGCATCCGCTGATCGTTTTCTACCCCTTCGTGAAATTTTACGCCGGAATCCCAGTTGTTAGCTCAGATGGGCAGGTGCTGGGAGTGCTATCCGTCATGGACTCGGTGCCGCGAGACTTGACAAAAGAAACGATAGAAGCTCTCCAAGCTTTAAGTCGGCAAGTTGCGAGTTTGGTGGAGCTGCGCTGGCAATTAGTCAAAGCCCAGAAACAGTTGCCAGAGGTAGAAGATATCAGCTCGAACAGCCAGCCAATCTCGGAGTTAGTTTCTGGCTCTAACCGATCGAGCTGGTATGCGGTACATACGCCACAGAGTAGCAGGACAATATACGGCACAAAAAAGCTCCCGACGCTGGGGGAAACAGGCAAATCTCAATATGGGTGGGAAGCTTCAGCGGGCATCGGGCGCGCGGACGATACCCAACAAATCCAAGAAATTGTTGCCGGCTCCCGGCACACCTCGGATCGCCAACTAACGGCAGCATCCCTACAAGAGCGAGCTCGCTTGGGAACCCTGCAAGCTAAAGTCGGTGCAGCCCTCGGACAAGGCGGGAAAATATCGGTCATCCTCAACCGCTGCACCGAGGCAATGGTAGAGTACCTAGACGCCACAGGGGTGAGCATCTGGACTTTCAACCCGCAGACAGAGCGTTTAGAATTGCAGGCCAATTCAGGACTTAGCAGCCAAGAGTGGGCACGGGAAATAGAAGATTGGGTGCGAACAGAAGCCGGAAACCTCCAAACGGCTCCTGTGTGCCTAGTGTCGAACCCGTCTCTCTGCGCCGCCTATCCGCTGATTGTGGAGGATCGGTTGGTGGGAGTGATGGCTCTGTGCAGTAGCGCTTTGGCAAGCGAGGGAGCGCTAGAAGTTCTGGGCTGCATGGCTAACGCCATCGCCGTGGCGATCGATCGCGTCACTGCCCGAGAAGAATTGTTGAGCCGCCGCGAAGCCCTGCTCTTCGGCCTCGCCAGCCAGATGCGGAATTCCCTCGATCTCGACAAAATTTTAGATACGGCTGTCAACGAAATTCGCAGCTTGTTGCAGGTTGACCAGTGCTACTTTTTGTGGTATTCCATCTCGCGAGACGGGCAGCCAAGCTTTGCAATCACCCACGAAGCGGCAAATCCCGAACTGAAAGACCGGCTTACAGAATACCCGATCGAACAAGTAACCCTGCTGGCCGAGAAAATTTGCCACCGCCAAACGCTCCGGATCGGCGACGCTGCCACAGCACTGTGCATCGAACCGTCCACGCGAGCTTTTTTGAGCAGTATCGGTATTGTTTCTAACCTGCTGCTGCCGCTCAAGACTCGCTCCGGTCAAATGGGTGCTGTAGTTTGCAACCATTACAGCAGCCACCGTTCCTGGGCCACGAGCGAAGTGGAATTGCTGCAAGCGGTGGTGGATCAATTGGCGATCGCGATCGACCAAGCCGAACTCTACGCCCAAACCCGCGCTGCCGCCTTAGCCGCTCAAACTCAAGCTCGCCAACTGACGGAAACATTGCAGCAGTTGCAGCAGAAAGAAGCTCAGCTCATCCAAAACGAAAAAATGTCCTCTCTCGGTCAAATGGTCGCCGGCGTCGCCCACGAAATTAACAATCCGGTTAATTTTATTTACGGCAACTTGACTTATTGCAAGCAGTACATGAAAAATCTGCTGGACTTGCTGCACCTGTATCAAAAGCACTACCCCGAGCCTTGCCCCGAAATACTCGACAAAAACGAAGAAATCGATGTTGAGTTCATAGTGCCGGATTTGCTGAAAATTCTGTCTTCAATAGAGATGGGAACTGAACGCATCCGCCAAATTGTCCTGTCTCTGCGGAACTTCGCACGGCACGACGAAGCAGAGATGAAGCCGGTGGACATTCACGAAGGGATTGACAGCACGCTGCTGATTTTGCAGAGTCGCTTGAAGTCAAACGGGCTAGTGCCGGGAATTGAGGTCATTAAAGACTACGGCGACTTGCCGAAGGTAGAGTGCTATCCCGGACAGCTCAACCAAGTATTTATGAATATTTTGGCGAATGCGATCGACTCTTTGGAAAATCAGCCTCCACCCAAGACGATCAAAATCTCGACGGCGGTGGTGAACCCAGACTCGGAGGCTGATGAGTCAGGAAAGTCGAGGGGTCAAGTTGTGGTGATTCGGATTCAAGACAGCGGGCCCGGATTGCCCGAAAAAGCTAAATGCCACTTGTTTGACCCTTTCTTTACCACTAAACCTGTAGGCAAGGGTACGGGGCTCGGCTTGTCTATCAGCTACCAGATAGTGGTGGAAAAACACGGAGGAAGTTTGAAGTGTATCTCGGAACCGGGACAGGGAGCGGATTTCAGGATTGAAATCCCGGTAGCTCGCCCCCCTGCGATCAAAGCATAAACCTGCGGGCGATCGCTTCCAAAAACATTTTTTAAATTTTCTTGTCAAAATGCTTGACAGATTGCTGTGTTTGAATGTTAAGATAGTGAAGGTTAAGACATTGGGGCGTCGCCAAGTGGTAAGGCAGCGGGTTTTGGTCCCGCCATTCAGAGGTTCGAATCCTTTCGCCCCAGTTAAATTGTGTTCGGTCAATCAATTGTTTAACTCATCGTTTAGAGTTAGGGCTTGGCAGACGAGAGACAAACAACTTCAATACTACTCACATCTTGCACCATTCTCAAGAACGGGCTCTGGGGCCAGTTCCACAAAGAGTAGATTTTCTTGTGGAACAGGCCGGAAAGCCTGTTCCTAAAAGACTAATTGAGAAGGGTGCAAGATATAAGTTATATCAATTCCGGTTGCACCGGAATGATATAGCTTTGGTTGTAGGCCACCAATGAAAACAAGTAATATCAAATCCAGTTGCATTGCAATGATTAAACCGCTGTTGACGCAGAGAACACAGAGGAAAAGAACAGAGAGACGAATAATTCCGATGCTACCGGATTTGATATCAACCATCCTTCAGTTTTTCGACTAACAGTCAACAGTCAACACTCAACACTCAACACTCAACACTCAACACTCAACACTCAACACTCAACACTCAACACTCAACACTCAACACTCAACAGGCCCTACTCCATATCACTGCAAATTGCTGGGGCCACGAGCATTTAGCCGATCGAAAACGTATCGGGAAATTGCCGGAAATGCTGTTTCGTCCTTGGAATAAGCAGGATCGTCTGCGAAAACAACTAAGATATAAATGGCGCGATCGTCTAAAGTTCTGACAAATGCTGCTTCGCTGCGGGATTTGGAGGTATAGCCTACTTTGGAACCAAAATAAATATTAGGTGGTAAAGATTCGCCCAAAAATCCTTGTATCGAGTTGAGAGGGTCATTTTTCCACGCCTTGGGGTCTAAGTCTCTCGTTAGCAAGTAAGCCATTTTGCGGCTGGCGACGCTAGAAACCGCTTGTCTAGTATAGATTTCATATATTAATCTGGCGGCTTGGTCGGTAGTTACTTGATTGCGAATCGGCACAGAAGCATCGCCCCGCAATTGCAAGTCGCGACCGATTGGCCCTTCTTGTCTTAAATAGTATATGGGATAATTTTTGGTGCTTATACGAAGATCATTGTAGCCGGCCGACTGGAAAAATGTGTTAATTTGAGTGCGCTTTTTCAGCCAGGTTTGCAACTCTTCTCCTGCGAGCCTGCCACCGGATTTTGTATCTGTGATTTTGTCTAAAAGTCGGCTGGCAGCATCGTTATTGGAGACGCGCATCATTTGCTCTAGGTCGTTTTTAAAGGCAGATTCTCTTTGCGTAATGATGCCTTTTTCTATGGCTGCGTAAAACGCTGCCATCCAAAATAACTTGGCAACGCTAGCGGGAAATCGGAGAGTTTGATTTTGATATCCGGCAAATGTGTGACTTTGGGAATTGCTGACATCAAATAAGCTAATTGATAGCCGTTCAGCAGGCAGTCCTTTGCTGGTTGCAATCTTCACAGCTTCATCAACAATCCCTTGCAATTCTTGAGAGTAAACTGGATTGGGAGGTGTTTTGATGTTGTAGCTAAAGGTAGGCTCGCTTTGACGATCGGCTAAATTTTCCGATGGTTCAATTGTCGGAGGCGAGAGTGTTTCTTGAGGCGAGACGGCCTGTTGAGGCAAGATGACTGGCGGTTCTGGGGCACGGCGAATTCTGAAGGGTATTGTGACGACCCAAAAGAACGCGATCGCCCCGGCGATTAAACACAAAATGTTACGGTATTTTAGCCGAGAAAATTTCGTCCTCACTCGGCGACGAGATGGCACTGGGCCTTCGCTGCTTTGGCGTCGGCGTCCGACGGGGCGCTGGCTGCTTTGGCGTCGGGATTGGATTAGACCTGTTGCATGAATCTTTGCTTGATCGGTCAACCGCAGATACAAGGCAGATGAACGCAGATTAACCCAGATAATTCCCAGAATTGAGAGCGACTTTTGCAAGAGGTCTATGGGGCGTCGGGTCGGGATTGGGCGACGACGAGATAGCACTGGGCGCTCGGTGCTTTGGCGTCGGGACTGGAATGGGCGCTCGGTGCTTTGGCGTCGGGACTCGATTGGGGGTTGCGGCCCGATGGGGCGGCGTCGGCGTTCTACTTGCATTACAGTTTTGTGCTATCAAACTCGCACGATCAGTTTATAATAGGGCGGCATCTAAATGACAAGTGTATCGATCTAGTCCGCTGTTGCCAATTTTATCGGTCTACTAGGCTGATTGAGACTTCTAGTAATTGTAAAATTTTCAGGATAGCACTGAGTTGAAGCAAAATCCTTTGAAAAACATGAGAAATTTTTGGAGTCTGGCTGTTTTGGGATTTGCGATCGTCGGCGTGAATAATTCTTTGATACCTGATGTTTGGGCATTTCAGTCTCAATCTGCTGCGGGATATGTTGTCGATCGACAAACAGCAGGACAGGGCGCGGATGTAGCGTTTTCCTTGACGGGAAAAAGCGAAAATCTGGAGATAACAAACAAGCAAACTGTTTCCAGTTTTCCGAGTATGTTGTGGGACTTCAACAATTTAGCGGAAATTTCCTATTCCGAATTGCTGAAACTGCTGGCGAGACGATCGGACTCCAATAATACCGAGAGAGAAACCGTTGCACAACCTGAAGACATAGCACGTTTTGAAAAAGTTGTACAGTATGCAAAACAACAAAATTTGCACGATCGCTCGATGGGAGAAATCGTCCAGGCGATCGCCGATAATTTCCTAGGAAAGCCCTACGCCGCTGGTTTGCTGGACGAATCCGGCGAAGAAAAGTTGATCGTAACTTTGAATAAATTTGATTGCGTTTTATTTGTAGAAACCGTTTTGGCGATCGCCAGGGGCGTAGCAGTACAAGATTACGACTATCAAAATTTTGTAAATCGCATAGAAGAACAGCGGTATTTAAACGGTAAAATCAACGGTTATTGCAGCAGATTGCACTATTTTTCCGAATGGATTAACGACAATCAAAAACGGCAAACTGTGGAAAATATCACGGCTGAATTAGGGGGAGTACCCATGAATAAAACACTAAATTTCATGAGTCAGCACCGCAGCAGTTACCCGCAAATGGCCAAAGACGAAGCGACTTATCAGTGCATAGTCAGCCAAGAAGCAGACTTAGCCAAAACTACTGTTAATTACATCCCGACAAATCGGATAAAACGTGTTTATTCTCAGTTAAAACCAGGGGATATTGTAGCGGTAGCCACGGATGTTAAAGGATTGGATGTCACCCACACCGGTTTAGTCTACCGCAATGCTGACGGCAATATGGGTTTAATTCACGCTTCGCCGGCTGGGGAGGTGACGGTTGCTTATGACTTGCACAGATATATTAGCAGAGTCGAAAGTGCGATCGGCATTGTAGTCGCTAGGGCGAAAACACCTAATTAAATTGGTTTGTACTGGGAGGGTGCATCAGGTTGCATTATTTTAGCTGCAAATTCAAAATTTCTAGACTTATTGCATAAATCTTTGATCGATCAAGAAACCGCAGATACAAGGCAGATAAACGCAGATGAACGCAGATAATTGCCAGAGATTTTGGGACTTTGGTAAGAGGTATTCTGTGCTGACGAACCCTACAAACTCTCTTGTGGGGTGGGCAGGCGAACCCACCCCGAATAGACAATTTAAATGCACAACAGCTTATTGAACAATTTCGCTGCGAGATACCTTACTACTTCTAGCAGGATTTGGCGTTAATTCGGGCGGCGAAACTTGAACACTTCCCCACTCATCCACAAAGCTTTTCAGTAAAACCTCTTGCTGAGTGCGAAATGCCTCGACATTAGCCCCACGATTCATAATCACAAACCACACTGTTTCTTGTTTTTGAGTTGGCAGCGCTCCGGCCAAAGCGCTAACATTATCCAGGGTTCCAGATTTGATTACTGCTAATTGGGGAAGCGGCCGTTCTGACAGTATTCCTTTATCTTTCCCAACTACAGTTAAGACATCGGCAACTGTCATGCTGTAAGGTTGAAGATAGCGTTCTAAAGCTATAAATAACGCGCAAGCAGCCCGGGGAGAAATCAGATTTTCTTCGCTCAATCCCGAACCGTTGACGAGTTGAATTTCTGCGGGAGGAACTCCGGTTGCTGCTGCTGCTTTTTTCGCGACTGTTTTGGCGCCGCCGACAGTATCAGCTAGCATATCTGCCATGAGATTGTTACTGTACTGATTCATTTTTTTGACCAGTTCAGCAAGGGGCAAAGAATAATGTTTGACTAAAGGCTGCACGTCATTGGGAGGTGCTGACAAAACTTTTACAGTACCCTCAATTGCTATTTGGGGTTTTGGCGTATTGGGAGGCAGGGTTTGATACTGGGCGGCGGCTTCGCTGGGCCAGATTTGACTGTTCAATCCTTGTTTGAGCAATTCTCCCGATTTGAGGGGATCGAGTTCAAAGTTCATGTAAAACTTATCGACAATTATCAAATTGCCACTGACTCGCTTGATCCCTTTTTGATTTAAGGCGTTACCGAGGGCGATCGCCTCTTCCCAGACAAACAAGGGATCGGCGTTTCCCTGTACAATTAAATCGCCTTTTAATACGCCGTTTTCAAATTTTCCCGTTGTACCAATTAAGGTAATAAATTGATGTTCCGGCCCGAATTGTTGCAGCGCTACGAGAGATGTTGCTACTTTGGTAATAGAAGCGGCCGACAGAGGAACAGTACCTTGATGATTGGCTAGCAAAGTATTGCCCGATTGCATCCAGATCCCTTGGTCTTCTTTGGCAAAACCTTGGGCCGCCAACCCGTTGAGATATTGCTGGATTTTGGTATTTGTGGCGGTTTCGGGATTGCTAACAGAGACTATTAAGGGCTGAGGCTGACTTGGTTTAACTGGGGGCGGGGAAGATTCAGCTACAGGAGAGGGAGATGCAAGTTGAGGTGATTCAGTAGCTGCACATCCGGCAATAATTGTGAGAAGGGCGATCGAACTCGCAGCAGTCAAGTAGCGGTTTTTCAGCATTACTTTAATTTTTTTCATCAAATGTACGATCGTCTGTTCGGCACGCCCGATGGAAATTTTAGCACTAGCCCGCGCGTTTTGGAGCATCCGGAGCTGCGTTACCAGAATTGCGAACCGCTAACATTAGCTATCTTCTTCTCCATCTTCCTTCGCGTTCTTTGCGTCTTCGCGGTTAGTTGAATAGAGATTGTTTAAATACTGCGGGATTTTATATCAATAGCCCGGACTGTTTTTAGTTCGTAGTCTGAAACCCTCGATTTTCGGTTGGTAGCTCGATTGCCTTGGAGCCTTGAAACCCTTATTATACGGTTGGTAATCAACAACTGTCCGAAGTATTGTTATACCAGTTCCCAAAATAATGCAACTCTAGGCAAGCTCCCAACCCTTATCTTATAAGTCATTCCCAAATCTAAAATCTAAAATCTAAAATCTAAAATCTAAAATAGTCTGATCTTCAGCGCCTGGGGCCTTCACCCCAGGCCGATCGCTCTCACAAATTTTCGATAAACTGGTTTATCCAGCCATACTCCCTATACTCAGCGGCACCATTTCGCCGTGCATCGTCAGGCCTAATAACATCGGCCCGCCCGGTCGAATCAACTCTCCTGTAAGCGCGCAGCGTTCCTCCTGCTGTGCTGTGGCATTAATGCTAGCTCGAATATCCGATCGAGAAAACATCTGCCGATACTCTCCAGACTTCTGCTGCACGTAATTCCAGAGCAAATCTCGAATCAAAGCTTGATAGCCTTGATTGCCCGCGAGTTCTTTAAGTCTCTCCTTGAGCTCTCTTTCGAGTCGAATGCTGGTGACTTCCATTTCGGTGGTTGAGGTTCTAGGTAGGGTATGCATAATTTTTTCTCCGTGACGGGTGGACATATGTGTAATATCAGTGTAGTATGTTTACAGCTAGATTGAAAGCCTCTTAACCACCTTCTGCCGACTTTGAAATTTCTCCCCACCTACTCCACCTATCAACTGAAGTGCGATCGCCCCAGGGGTCGCTCCGAGTCGTTACAGCACGTCTTTTGGACGGGTTTTGCGACTGTCGCAGCGACCTCGTGGGCGGGCTTGGGCCTAATTAAACGCGGTTATAGTGGATTAGAACAAACGGCAGAAATTAATTACAACGAGGTAGACCGAGACGGTCTGCAAGTGGCACAGCCACATCGAGATACGCGAAGCGGGAGGTACAGCTAAACGACTGTACCGAGACAGGATGAAAATTTGCATGAAAGCAGTTTTTCTAGCCCCCGCTTCTAAGTAAGAGAAGCGGGGGCATTTGATTGGATATTTGAGAAATTCGATCCGCTTGGGGAACTGGGAAAAAACCAGATGTAGCCAATGCTGACGAAGCAAGCAAAATTCAAAATTCAAAATCTAAAATCTAAAATCCAAAATTGATGAGGAGGAGCAAGCCGTGACCGTAGTAACTGATGTATTGAGGCAATCTGTGGTGGTGTTTTCTCAGAATTACCTACCAATGAGCCGTGTCAACATCAAACGGGCGATCGTACTGTTGGTAACAGGCAAAGCTGAACCTCTGGATTTTAGCATTGGCAACGGCTGGCTGGTACGATCGCCCAGCAGCAGCATCCACGTACCCGAACAAATCCGCTTGACTTTTGGTAACAGGGAACGCCTGTGGAAAGTGCCCCCGGTCAATCGCCGGGAAGTTCTGCGCCGCGACGCTCATTCTTGTCAATACTGCGGTAGCAATCGGCATTTGACGCTGGATCACGTGATGCCTCGATCGAAGGGCGGCCCGCATACTTGGGACAACGTGGTGACGGCTTGCGAACGGTGCAATTCTCGTAAGGGCGATCGAACTCCCATAGAAGCTGGAATGTCTCTGCGAACTAAGCCGAAGGCTCCTATACACCCCACTGTTGCTTTTGCAGAACTGTTTTGGCACGAATACCAAATAGGGGAATAGGGAATGGGAAGAATTTTAGATTTTAGATTTTAGATTTTAGATTTTAAATTGATGCGTAATTCTCATCTAAAATCTGCCCTAAATCGCAATTCCAAATTCCCTATCGCCAATTTTCAATTACCAATTTTAAACTTTCAATTCCAAATTTAGGGCTGTCAATATGCTGAAGTTGACTTACACTGAAACGGGCTTTAACCTGGAGCGTTTGGCTCAATCTCCCGAACAGTTAGTGGCGCTGCGAGTTGTGCTGGCTATGCGAGTTGGTCAAAGCATCAGCGTCGAACCGAGCACTGCGGCATTTTTGCTGCCCGCGAATTTGCCGGCGCTGTCTCTGTTGGAATCTGAGGCCCGCCGAAACGACAACGATGCGATCGAGCTTTGTGTTGCTGATGCTGACTTTGTAGAAGTGACTCTGCGCGGTACGTGGATTTCTGAGGCGTCTGAGGAGGCTGACGGCGTGTTTGCGACTGTGTTGGGCGATCGGGCCGAGCTCTTGCTGCTCAAACTCTGGCTCGAAACTCAGGCTGCTGCGGAGGTTGTCGGGGAAGTCGGCGATTAATATCGGATGTGGAAGGAAGAGGGAACAAGGAATAGGGAAGAAGCAAGAAGGAAATATTTTCTTCATATCGCACTCCCCCACTTTCTCCCCCTCTCCCGCCAGAGGCGCACTCAATTCCATTCTCCTTGCAGCCCAAAAGCAGCCCAATAATAAGGAGATTGCCATTCTGGAAGCTGTAGCACTTCGATTTGCGCCGCTCGCAGTGCCGCAGCAGGCGCCAATTTATCCTGGAGCATTTTTTTGTAAAATCGTGTCATCAGCTCAGAAGTTACTTGGTCTTCAACACTCCACAAAGAAACCACCACACGCGGCGCCCCCGCATACATAAACCCCCTCGTCAAACCCACCAACCCTTCTCCTTTAATGTCTTTTCCCAAACCCGTCTGACACGCGCTCAGCACCACCAATTCTGCCGGTAAATTGAGATTGAAAATATCATTGAGTCGCAAGTAGCCATTTTGTAAAGAGCCTTTCTCATCAACCAAAGATAACACCAATCCCGATAATTCTGGATGTCTGCTATTAGCAAATCCGTGCGTAGCGAAATGAACAATGCGATATTGAGATAAATCGGGATTGGTTGCCGTGGTACGATTAGCAGTAAAGTCAAACGCTTGTTTTTCCAAATCATCGGGAACCAAAGCCAGGATTTGCTCAGCTTCAGTTCGCGAGAAAGGTAAGCGAGTCCAATAAATTTCAGCCTCGGATGCTGATCTCTGTAATTGTTGCGCTTCCAGGGGCAGATTTTCAACAGTTTGATTCCTCGTTACAGGGGATGTACTCGTGCCTTTGAGCCGTTCATCGTCCGGGCTAAAAACTGGATCTGCAAACAAGGCGATCGTCTTTGGAGCCGGTTGACGAGTCGCCATATCCCGCCGCAGAATAGCCAGAGTTGAGGCAGAAGGCAGATTAACAACTTCATGCTTAACTATTAGCGGCGCTTCAGATTTTTCCAGAGAGAGTGCGCCAAAAGGGATGTATTGCAAGGCTCCATCCGCAACAATTAGCAAGCGCTTGTTGCCCAACTCAGAAGCAACCGGAGCGAGAATCATTTGGCTTAGAAGTGCAGCAGATTCGGCAACCATTTGAGGAGAGGTTCTCGTGGTAGCTTTGGTTAAAGTATCGCGGAAATTCTTAGCCGTCGCTTCAATCTCGATACGAGAAGGAAGTTCGTAACTGGTGAAAGAAGTTTTCGTCACTGCCCACAAATAACTGCGCTCCTCACCCAAAGAATATTCTAAAAGTAGCGTATTGTCATCGATTACCTGTTGTTGAATTTGTGGCAGGTTGAGAGGTTCGGGATATTTTAAATCAGCGTAACGAGGACTACTGGCGCGAATTTTAGCTTCTATTTGAGCGAGTTCCTTGAGAACTGTGTCGATTTTTTGTTGAATTTCCTCCACAGCTTCTTGGGTAGATTTAGCGATGACTATTTGATATTTGCGATGCTGAAAATCAGTGAGTTGTTGTTGCAAAATTTGTTCTTGTGCTAGCAGTTGCGAGTCAACACCTTGGCGAATATTTGCGCTGGCTTCACTGAGGAGTTCAAGCAGACTGCGGGCACGGGCACGTTCGCTAGCATGAAAGGCTTGTGCGTCGTAACCTTGATCTGGATTTTTCTGGTGCAGTTGCATCAACAAATCGATGTAAAACTGGTAATAATCTTGGTTGCGGGCAAAGTAAGACTGGCGCAGTTCTTGGCTAGCGATTTGGGTGCGGAGGTTTTCAATAATATTAATGGCGGTTTCGATTGGTGTTTTGGCGGCGGCGAGGTTATTTTGTTGGCGGTTTAAGATGGCAAGATTGTAGAGGATGTGCGCTTCTTCTGTTTTGTAACCGAGTTGTTGGGATAGAGATAAAGCTTGGTTATAGTTTTCCAGTGCGGTAGAATTCTGACCTAAAGCAGCTTGTATTTTCCCCATTTGGTTGAGGATTGTGGTTTCTTTTACTTGGTCGTTTAAGTGTCGGGAGATGCTCAGGGCTTGGTTGTAGGCATTCAGGGCCGTTGACCATTCTTTTGAAGCGATATATCTGCTACCAATGCCAGTTAAGGCAGTAGCTTCGGTGGCTAGATTACCTATGGGTCGAGAGATTACCAGGGCTTTGTTGTAGGAGTCTAGGGCATTTTTCCAGTTTCCTGTAGCAGCATGAATATCACCAATGTTGTTGAGGGTGTTGGCGACTGCCGTTTGGTCATTTAATTGATAAAACAGGGGCAAAGCTTGGTTATAGTAATCCAGGGCATTTTTCGGGTCAGCTAAATCGGTGTAGAGTTGACCCAAACTGTTGATAATAGCGGCTTCTTCGGCTTTGGCCCCGGCTTGCTGCGATAAGGGTAATGCTTGATTGTAGGAGTCTAGGGCAGATTGAAATTGTCCGAAATGGGCGTAAATTTTACCCATTGATAAAAGAGTGAGTGCAGCTTGAGCAGAGTTTTGATCGGCACGATAGAGGGCAACCGCTTCTTCTAACTTTGCCAGTGCAAGTTGTTTAGATTCCACAGTGCTTTGGCTAGAAAGTTGAGTTCCTTTGATAAATGCTACTTCAGCCGCAGAAACTTTTATTCCAAGTGATAAGTCCCACAGGCGAGCAGTTCTATCACTACTAGCAGTGAGAATTTGGCTACCATCCGGGCTAAATACAGCACTTTCGACCTCTTCCTCATGTCCCCGGAATATGGCTAGAAGATTACCTTTGGTATCCCACAGACGGACGGTTTTATCAGCACCAGAAGTAAGGATTTGCCGACCATCAGAGGTAAACACGGCACTGTTGAGTCTAAAATTATGCCCCTGGAATTCTGCGAAGAGATTACCTTTGGTATCCCACAGGCGAAGCGTTCCATTCGCACTGGCCATGAGGATTTGACTACCATCGGGGCTAAATACGGCCCTGTAGTGCGTAACATCCTCCTTACCCCGGAACTCGGCGAGGAAATTCCCTTTAGTATCCCACAGACGAGCAGTTCCATAAGGATACCTACTATCAGTCAGAATGTGGCGACCATTGGGACTAAATTTGGCACTCTCGACATATCCCTCATGCCCCCGGAACACAGCCAGGAGATTACCTTTAGTATCCCATAGACGGGCGGTTTTATCTACTAAACTGGCGGTGAGGATTTGACTACCATCGGGGCTAAATACTGCACTTCTGACACCTCTTTCATGCCCTCGGAACACAGTCAGGAGATTGCCTTGGGTATCCCACAGACGGGCGGTTTTATCTAAACTGGCAGTAAGGATTTGACGACCATCGGGGCTAAATACTGCACTTCCGACACTTTTCTCATGGCCCTGAAACTCGGTTAGGAAATTGCCTTGGTTATCCCACAGGCGAACGATTTTATCGGTAGCGGTGAGGATTTGGCGACCATCGGGGCTAAATACTGCACTCTTGAGATAGTCATCCCCCTGGAACTCGGTTAGGAGATTGCCTTGGGTATCCCACAAGCGGACGGTTTTACCGCTGGTGGTGAGAATTTGGCGCTCATCCGGGCTAAAGACTGCACTGGTCACTCCATACTGATCGTCCCGCAACTCTACCAGTTGAGCGTTATTTTTAGACAGGTTTTCCTGAAAGGTTTTTCTGGCAGCTATTTGCTCGGCTTGGGCAGCAATTGCTACTGATATATCCCACAGACGGGCGGTGCCATCAGAACTAGCGGTGAGAATTTGACGACCATCGGGGCTAAATACGGCACTTCTGACAGCTCTTTTATGCCCCCGGAACACAGCCAGGAGATTGCCTTTGGTATCCCAGACTCGCGCAGTTCGATCACGGCTAGCGCTAAGGATTTGGCGACCATCGGGACTAAATACGGCACTGGTGACTAAATTATCATGCCCCCGAAACTCTGCCAATAGATTGCCTTTGGTATCCCACAGGCGAGCAGTATGATCCAAACTGGTTGTGAGGATTTGGCGACCGTCGGGGCTAAATATGGCTGTTTCGATCCGCTCCTTATGCCCCCGGAACTCAGCCAGGAGATTGCCTTTGATATCCCACAGGCGGGCGGTTTCATCTCGACTAGCGGTGAGGATTTGGTGACCATCCGGACTAAATACTGCACTTCTGACGCTCCCCTCATGACCCAGTGGGAACTCGGCGAGGAGACTGCCTTTGATATCCCATAAGCGGGCCGTTTTAGACCCACTGATTGTGAGGATTTGGCGACCATCAGGACTGAATACCGCACTATAGACTATCAACCCCACCAACCCCACTGCCATTGTCTTAGGCACCGAGAACTGAACGAGGAGGTTGCCTGTGCTATCCCAAAGGCTGACCGGGTAGCACTGGCAATCGCTGGGGAGAATTTTGCTACCATCAGGGCTAAATACTGCATTGATGTAACTGTGTCCTTGCAATACAGAGAGGAGATTACCTTTCGTGTCCCACAAACGGATGTTCTCACCATTGGTGGTGAGGATTTGGCGAGCATCGGGGCTAAATATTGCTCTATAGACCCCTTTCTCATGCCCCTGGAACTCGGTTAAGAGAGTGCCTTTGGTATCCCACAGACGGGCTTTTTTATCTAAACTAGCCGTGAGGATTTGCCCGCCATCGGGACTAAATACGGCACTTGTGACATCACTATTGTGTCGTCGGAATATGGCCAGTTGAGCGTTATTTTTAGACACGCCTTCCTGAAAGGTTTCCCTGGCAGCTATTTGCTCGGATTGGGCAGTAATGGCGGCTGACACGTCCCACAGGCGGGCTTTTTTATCCCAACTGAAGGTGAGGATTTGCCTGCCATCGGGACTAAATACTGCCCCCACGCTATCGTTATGCCCCCGCAACTGTGCCAGCAGATTGCCTTTGGTATCCCAAATTTGAGCGGTTGCATCCAAACTGGTGGTGAGGATTTGGCGACCATCGGGGCTAAATCCTGCTGCACTCCCGACAGAACTCCAGTCGGAATCTCCATGCTGCCCGAACACAGCGAGGAGATAGCCTTTTGTATCCCAAATGCGAGCGGTTTTATCTATACTGGCGGTGAGGATTTGACGACCATCGGGGCTAAATATTGCACTTTCGACATGATTTTCATGCCCCTGGAACTCGGTTAAGAGAGTGCCTTTGGTATCCCACAGGCGGGCAGTTTTATCCTGGCTGGCGGTCAGGATTTGCCGGCCATCAGGACTAAATACTCCATTGACGACAGGCTCCCTATGCGCCTGGAATTCTTTGAGAAGATTGCCTTTGATATCCCACAACCGGGCGGTTCCATCCCAACTAAGGGTGAGGATTTGGCGACCATCGGGGCTAAATATGGCTTTTACGAAGCCTCCTGATCTGTCACTTCTGATCTGGAACTCTGCTTTGAGATTGCCTTTGGTATCCCACAAACGGAGTTTATCCCACCTGTCGGCTTTATCCGCAAACATACTAAAGGTGAGGATTTGGCTACCATCGGGGCTAAATACGGCACTTCTATCTCTAATAACAGACTGATCGTCAGACGCCCGGAACTCGGTTAGCATATTGCCAGAAGTATCCCACAGGCGGGCGGTTTGATCGTCACTGGTGGTGAGAATTTGTCTGCCATCGGGACTAAATACTGCATCGAAGACACCTTTCTCATGCCCCCGCAACACAGCCAGAAGATTGCCCTTCCTATCCCACAAGCGGGCGGTTTTATCTGCACTAGCAGTCAATATGTGCCGACCATCCGGACTAAATACTGCACTGTTGATTGAATTTTCATGCCCCACAAATATGGCGAGTTGCCCGCCAAATGCTTGCACGGGTTGCTGCGTTCCTGATGGGTTGGGTTTTTCTGTTGCCGGTGACTGGGATGGTGTGGCAATCCTGGGTTGGCCGCTGATGGGGATGCTGTAGGTAGTAGCGAATACAACTCCCATTACCAGAGGGAGGCAGCGATGCACTTTTCGGTATTTATCTGGCAGCATAATTGTTTTTTGGGAGAGTTAAGAATTGGGAGAGGGGGGTCAACTAAACCTGTCTCTAGCGAATCCCTAAAAGCCAAAAGCTATAGTTTTTTGGATAGGCAAATCTGCTTAGCGTTGGCTCTTTTTTTTACCGAGGTCATCAAAATTAAGATGGGCTGGGGGTTAGTTGTCAGAAAAAATTATTTATGTTAAGGACAAACTCTATCATTTTTCATAATCGTTGTCTGTCATTGGCTGCGTCAAGGGTGAGGTAAAGACGTTAAGGGAAGTAACTTGAATCGGCGGCGGGGCGTTGGCTCGTCGATGTTATTATTTTTTGACGGGCTGAATGTGGTTTGTAAAGCGAGCTGATTTTTCTCAAGGGACTGCTACCTGCGTCTTTGCCCATGCACTGTCTGATTTCTGGCGTGGCAATGCGAGGATTAATTTCACTCACTTTTGCATGGAGAAGATGAAAAATGCTCCCACTCTCCCCCTCTCCAACTCTCCCCCTCGCCCCTCTCTTCTTAAGGTGTATAAATTATGTTGAAATAAATGCCGTTATCTTGCAGATTGTCGCCTTTATCGCTAATTCTCACCAAAGGAAAAGCGTAATCTACGCGCAGGTTCACCCGCTGTATCGGTTCCCAGATTACCCCCAAACCCACACCTGCTAAAAATGTCTGATTTGTTAATTTATTAGGATTGTTCGCAACGTTCAATACCATACCCGCATCCAAAAAGGGAGCCAATTGAAGTTTGGGATTTCCCGAAGCATCGCGCTGCAAAGTAATCCGATCTTCGATCGAAACTCTGAAGCCGTTATCGCCAGAACTGACATTTTGGCGGTAGCCGCGCAAAGATTGCCCGCCGCCTATTACAAATTGCTGTGAAGGCAACAAACTATTAGCTGACAACTGCAAGTCTGCCTGCAAAATTAATAAATGTTTGTCATTCAATCGCTGTACTCGCTGCACTTGACCCAGCCAGCTAAAAAATTGTCCGTCGGGATCAGAACCTTCGTTTTGAGTAGCATCAAACAAGCTAGTGCCGATCGTAAATTGCGATCGCAAAGCCCAAGCGCCCTGCGGGTCCCGCCGAATGTAGTCCTGTCCCAGCTTAATTGCACTCGTAGTGGTGACACCATTGGAGTCCGGGCCGATGCCAAAAGGAACCGGTTCGCCGGCGACAAAAGTTCTACCTGTCTGATAAGTAAAACCGCCAGATAAGGCAAATTCTTCGATCGGCGTTCTCCGCAACGGCTGGCGGTAACTAATTTCAAATAAATGCGATTTTCCCGAAATGTCAGCACGGTTAAAAGGTGGTTGTACGATACTGTTGCGATTCGGCGCCGCCCTCAATTGCAAAGTGCCGTTCATTGCATTTAGCGGGACGCGATAGCTGAAATCAAACACGTCTGAATCGCCGAGCGATCGGTAATAAGCCGCCGCAAGTTCGTCGCCATTTCCTGTTATATTGCGGTGCCGCAAACTAACTCCCAATCTTTCGGAACCGACACTGGGAGGCGAGTAATTGTCAATGCTGAAAGTAGGTTGAAACGGATTAGCTTCCGAGACTCGGACGATCAGAATGCTCTCTCCTTCATTATCCCCAGCCCGCAGACTGGCTTCTACATTGTCAAATAAAGGATCGACTCGCAGCAGCCGGAGTTGGTCTTCTAAGGAAGCTGTGCTTAAAGGCATTCCGGCACCGAGTCGAATCCGGCTGCGGATGTAACTCGGATGCAATCTTTTAGTTCCTTCTACCTCAATTCGGGCCAGCTTGCCTTCAATCACTTGAATTTGGACTACCCCTGCGGTGATAGTTTGGGGCGGCAAGACTGCTCTCGAAGTGATGTAGCCACGATTGAGGTAAATTTCGGTAATTTTGTCGGCGATTTGTTTGAGCTGTTCTAGGGTCGTAGAACTGCCTTCTAACGGGTTGACTAAGGCATTAATTTCATCTTGGCTTAAAATTGTGCTGCCAACTACTTGAATTTTCTGCACCTCAATTGGTGTATTCGGCAGCGTTGGGGGAACTGGCGACGGGGACGGCGGCGCTACTGTGGGTGGTACTTGGGGAGGTTCTGGGGAAGGCTGCGGGGCCGGTTGCAGAAATCGATCGCGATTTGGATCGGGCTGAGTCGGCGGCGACGGTAACAGCGGATTTGGTAGTCGATCGCGGTTTAAGTCGGGCGGGAGGTTTCCCGGTGGCGTCTGCGGGTTCTGGGCTAAAAAATTACACTCTAGCGGGTTCTGACATTGGGGATCGTTGTCAACGAGATTTTTTGCTACGGGCAAGATGCCCGCACCACAAGCAGTTTCATCGATTGTGGAACAGGCTTCTTGGCTGTTCTCGGCGGGGTTCGATTGTGTTTCTGGTTCAGGGTTGGTGTCGATCGAATCGGGAAGCTGATTTAAGTTTGTTGCTGTTTCATCCTGCTTGATTTCCAGTTTTTGCAGTGCTAATACTTGATTGCCCGTATCTGCTGAGTTGTCAGCGGCGACGGGCAACTGAGAAATATCGTCGGTTTGGGATATAGCTTTATTGGCATAAAAGCAAGCGATGGGGAGTCCAGTCAGAAGTGAAATCGCCAACCGAAATATTGCAATATTTGCATTCGGGCGCATAATTAATAATTTCTCTAAAATAAGTTTGTCGGCTGCTTGACTATGCCAGTTTATCATTTAGTATTCGGCGAAATTTGACCATCAAAATTTCCACAGTCCGGCTTTCAATCTGCCAGAAGTCCGAACTGCCGATCGGTACAAAAATTTTAATTTATTTAGGACGATCGACCAAACAACCCGCAACAGCCAAAAATCATCTGTGGCGCTGCCAAATACCGCGCTCGAAACCGAGTTTTTCGTACTTGCTGCACCAGTCATACCATTTTAGATTTTAGATTTTAGATTTTAGATTTTAGATTTGGCAATGACTTATGGCTATCAGGGTTTGGGGCACGGGCCTACCGTTGCATTCTTTTTTGAGACTGGTGTTGAATTATTTTCTTGTGATAGGTGTTAACTCACTTGCGACTAAGGGTTCTTGGGCTATTTTGCCGAGTTCGACTGAGTTCAACACTGCTGACCACTGGCTCGCTAAACTGGCATCGCTGGGAGACTCGATACGCAATTGAGCTAGAGTTGCCAGGTACTCGTACCAGAGATTTTGTTGGGCGAAGATGCTGAGCTTGGTGAGATCGGACGATCGATCCAACTCTGTTTTCACGGTTGGGGCGAGTGCGGTGCGGTTGATCCACCCGGAAACGAGAACATCATCGGTTGTATTTTTTGGGTTGCATTTGATAGTAAAGTACCATTGATAGTTTTTGCCAACTTCCAGGGCTGGCGAGTTGTCGTCGGAGCCGAGGCTGACGCTAACTACACCTGCACGGCTAGTTACCATGCGAAAACTTTTTTTGTATAGTGTTTTGTCCCTTTCGTCTGCTAACTCAAACTGAACTGTTTTGTCGATCGCTACGGGAAGGTAGTAGAAAAATGTTGGTTTTGCTGATATGGTTTGCCCCATAGTTGATTGGGGAATCAAGGCAGTTAAGGCAGTTGTGGCCGTGGGGCATTCTAAGCCGCGGGTTCCTCCCCCTTCCCGCCTTCCGGGTACTCCGTCCTGCGGCGGTTGAAAGCTATTCCACGCGGGTTCCAATTGCTGGCTGTTCGGTCTGCTTCCGCTGGGTTCAGGAGGTTGAACTGTTTGCCAGTTGAGGGGTAGCTGCGGTGGTGAGGCGCGCTGGACAATGTTTGCGGGGCTGTTGAGAGCCTCTGCAGGTATTAAAAAACTACCGGCGGCAACTGCCTCTAAAGACAGAATTAAGGAAAGAGCACCGATATTTAGAGCAGACTTCAAAGCCATGACGAACCTGCCTTTTGATGAACCTAGGAACTTTATCTCACGGTTTTATTCTATCCAAGGTTTTGACGGATCTAGTAATCTGTTGTACTTAATTTATATCTTCAGGCAGATACGATTATTTGGGTTGCTCTGCTCAACATAGAATTCTCTGTCGCGTTTGTCAGTGGTAGCTTAGTAGTTATACTTACTTCCATTCACGGCAGCAGGTTCGGTTGAGCTTGTTAAACCCAACTTGGACAAAGACTAATATTCCGGGTTTTTTAACTCAGACAAGAGGCTACAAGGCGTCTTTTCCTAACAACACCCGGTTGATGCGTCAGTCCTGGATATCAGGAAACTCGGCAATTTTGCTGGTGAACCTCAAGCGATCGGCTACAAGTTACAAATCAGTTTTTCTGTACAATACCGGCAAGAAATTTAGCATGAATCTCGATTCACCTGTTCTCTCGGACAAACAGCCTTCGGGGCTGCGGATGGTCAGACCCATCGGAGTCTTGGCACTGCACGGCATTGCTTTTTTAGGAAATAGGTTGTTCGCTGTCGATCGCGCCGAAGGGCTGCTATTGGAGATCGATCGAGAAAGTGACAACACTACTGTTTTGAATCCTTATCAAACGCCTAAGTTTGCGGGCGCAACGGGGCTGGCTATTTCGGAAGATACTCTCTGGTTTGCGCGGGATGAGGATATTTGTTGCTGTCGGGGCGCAATTCGGGACGGGGCGATAACTGAACTCAAACCGGAACATTTTGTTTCACTTTCTTATCCTGCTGACGGGATTGCTGTTTGGAAATCTACGCTTTATGTCACTTGCCAGAGATTAGCCTCGATTCTGGTTTTTGACCTGAAAACTGGTCGGGAAATTACTCGGTTTTACGCTCCCGGTATTGGGGTAGAAAATATCACAGTCCGGGATGAGGAAATTTGGGTTTGTGACAAGACTGAGCAAACTGTTTACTGTTTGGAACGGGGAACTGGGGAGATTAAATTTAGCGTTTTGACTCCCTTTGAGTCGCCTTCGGGTTTGGCTTTTCACAAGGATTCGGAAACCGGGGAAGAGGTTCTGTACGTGGCTTATGCCGGGGATGAACTTTACATCCGGGATGACCCGAATTCGGAAGATCCTTTTCAGTTGACGAAGCGCGATCGCACTTTTATTCAGCCTTTGTCTTTTCACTACAATGAAGCCGAGCGCTACGCTCTGTCAAACGGTTTTTTGATGGAAATGTCTTATGTGGAGGAACTGTCTCCCCTCGATGAGGTAGAAATCGAAAATTTGGAGTGGCGGATTGCTTTGCCTTCGCAAACTCACCGGCAAAAGGTCAGGAAAATTACGCCGATTGGAATGCCTTTTACTGAGGAAATTCAGGAAGGGGAACGGGTGGCGGTGTTTAAGTTCGATCGGCTGCACCCTGGGGAACGCCGAATTTTTGGCTGGAAGGCTTTGTTAGAAGTTCGATCGATTAAGTATCAGTTGTCGCCTCGGGATGTCGAAAAGAGTCCGAAGCTGTCGCCGGAGTTTGCAGCTAAGTATTTGGTGGATAATGACAATTTGGCGATGGATACGGAGATTGTGCGATCGGCTGCTGTGGCTGCCATTGGCTCGGAAACTAACATTCTCAGGCAATTGCTGAGCATTCGTAATTTTGTTTACGATCAACTTTCTTACGGAATTAGACCTCACATTGACACTCCCGATATTGTGCTGCGCCGTGGTATCGGTTCCTGCGGCGAATACGTGGGACTTTTGTTAGCTTTGGCTAGGTTAAACGGGATTGCTTGCCGCACGATCGGCCGCTACAAGTGTCCGGCTTTTGGTGACAGAAAAGGTGTCTCGCTGGAGCCGGATTTCAATCACGTTTGGCTGGAATTTTACATTCCAGGTTTTGGCTGGGTGCCGATGGAATCTAATCCTGATGATATTCAAGACAGAGGCCCTTATCCTTTGCGATTTTTTATGGGTTTGGCTTGGTATCACGTAGAAATTGGCAAGGGAATCCGGTTTCAAGGTCTCACCAGCGGCGGTCTTCCTTTAAACAAGGAGGATGTTTCCGTGGGGAGTCTGGCAATTAATCATGTGAGGTTTACCATTTTGGAAGAGTTGCCAGCAATTTGAAGGGAGTGTTAACAGTTAACAGTTAGCCGTCAACATTTAACTGTTAATTGTTAACATTTTTAATCTAAAATCGAAAGTAGAAAATGTAAAATCAGAGGAAGAGGGGTTGTGGAATTTTCGATTGCTAATTTTCTCGTTTTAGTGGCCTTTGTACTGCTGGTGACGGTGACTGGCGGGGTCGCTTATTTGACTTCTGTTGAGTGGCGCGATCGTAGGCGGTTAGATAAGGCTAAACGGAAAAAAAAGTAGCTTTTGGCTGTTGACAAATTGCATCTTTTATGATTGAAAACAAGGCGACCAAACCAGGTCGCCTTGTTTTTTGATTTGACGTATTTTCACAGCAGAGGTGCAAGGGAAGAGATAACCTAGGTGTGGCGCTTCAAAAAAATCTTATTGAATAGCCTTAATTGACAGATTTTTTCTACTTTTTATTTTTCCGCTTCCCTCCACCTGTTTTAGGTGGGTTTCCCCGCAACAAATCACCTAAAGCATCATTACTTCTGTTATTAAAATCAAAATTATTTTTCCCAAACGCCTTTAATAACTCTCTCTGATATTCCTCATGTTCGTAGGGTAAAGAACCGGCCCACGCATAAATAAATGCTTTCGGCGTATAACTTTTTTGCAGATGTACCTTGAAAGTATCGTATGTATTAATTACTTGCTTTGTGGCATGACCTAAATCACCGATATTATCTTTTAATTCTACAAAACAGATAACGCGCTTGCTGTCTTTAGCGTAAAACACCATCAGGTCGCACATTTTTTGACCTTTTTCTATTCCCCATAAAAATTGACGCAGCTTACAACCAGGATTTGATTGGTCATCTATGTTAAAAAAAAGTATTGTTTCGCCCGCTAGGGGTTCTACTTTTACTGAAGCTTTACTTTCCTTAAAATAGGTTTGACCTGGAAGTAAACAGGAGGATAAAAGCAAATTTTCAAAAGGCATTAACTATCTCTCAATCTTGAATTTTCAGTAAATTAGCATAAATGCGAGAAACATCATCAGACACTTGACCAAAAGTTTCCCAATTTATTGTACCTTCTTCACTGATAATGTTTTTGGCTGTTCCATCCTCAAACAAATAGACTGAAACTTTTTCTTGAGAAATAAAAGCATCTGTTCGCTCTAAATAAAACATTTCTTTAATGCTATCTGGATTTTCATGCTTAGCTGCTTGCATGAGATTAGCAAGATGGTCAACAATGTAGGGACTGTGGGTTGTAATTAAGACGTGCAATCCAGCATTGACTAACATTGCCAAAAATTCAGCTATCTCTACTTGAGCCGCTGGATGTAAATTCATTTCTGGCTCATCAATTATCAGTAACTCATTTGGTGCAACTAAATAGCGCAAACAGAGAACTAATGGAGCTAATTCTTTTACCATTGAAGAAACAATAGGCATCTCCAAGTTGGTACTTTCTTTAGGTTGAAAAAGTAGTTCTTTTCGCACTTCGGATATTGTTTCAAAGCCGACCTCTCCTTGTAAAATCTCTTTTTCCAAAAAATCAGCTAACTTCACATATTCCTCTAACAAATGATTTTCTTTTATTTCCTTTTCTCTGTCTTCTTTTTTTAGAGAACTCAATATAATCATGTTCAAAAAACGCTTTACTGGTTCAACCCAAGACGTTTTTCTTCCTTCAAATTCTGATTTATCTGTTTCTTTTAAAGGTTCTTCGTCTATAATTTCTTTGACTCTAAAAGAGCTAAATGGTAAAGTTATAAAAGTAGTCCTTTCAGTAGGGAATATATGTATACAAGCATAAAAGGCTCTGTGGAGCATCTGAAAAATTTCCTGAATTACGAATCGCTTAATCGCTTTTTTAGGCAGCTTCTTCAAATCTTTGCCTCCTCCTGAATAAAAGTATAATATTGTTTCGCCTGATTCTTTCACAGAATTTAGTAAGCCCAAAGAAATTTCTCTCTGGACAGAAACTGATTTTATCCTTTCCACAAGCTTTAATTTTGTTTCTTCCAACTTAAAATCTACTTGCAAATTTTCAAAATCTGCTCGTTCTGTAGCCATAAAAGAGCGCATCCAGTTTGGAGCCAAACGAGCCACATCATTAATATAAATTTCCGCACAGTCATTAGCAAATTTAATCATATCAATTTGTGCATTACCTTCATCAAAAAGTTGCTGAAGTGCGCTATCTATGATGGGATATGTCTGTTGGGTTTTACCGTCAAGATAAGCTTTCAAGTAATTTCCTCCTCCCTGCTGTCCGAGGATCGCTGATAAAGTGTATGCAGCCCATGTTTTCCCCTCACCATTACGACCAATAAAAACAGTTAAAGGCTTTAAATCAATTTCTGCTTTTTCAACAACACCTAAGTTTCTAATTTCTAATTTCATTAAAAAATGTCCTGTTGATAAACTATCAGATAGGGAGGAACCTGAAACCGTTAGTTGTATAGATTTTTCATTCCTCAACCCATTATACCTGGATTGGTAATTCCAGTTCAATATTAATAGAAAGTAGAGCGGCGACGCGATCGCGCCGCATTTCCCAACATCAGCTCTAAGTCCACTGTCGGAAAAATGTATTTTCTTGCCAAGCGGCGGCGGTGCGTTTTTCAAGTGCTGCCATTTCTGTTGTGTTCAGGGGTTTGAATGCTTGGGCGACTTTGAAGTTTTCTTCTAATTGCTTTACTGAGTCGGCGGCGATGACGCAGCAGTGCACGCCGGGAAGTGAAAGCGTGTAGCCCATTGCTTGGTGCATTCCATCTAAAACACCGTTCTGAAATAATTTGCCGTAAGCTGGTATTTTCATGGCTATGACGCCAATGTTTTTGGCTTTGGCTACAGGTAAAGCGCTGGTAACAAAGGAGCGCGGGTGATGTTTTTCGGCGGCGTTGAGGGAGATTAATGTTGTGTCGAAAGGATAGCGATCCAAGCCTGCGGCAATGATGGCTGGTTCGTGGTGTCCGGTGATGCCGGAAAAACGAATTATTTTTTGCTCCTTGGCTTCTTCGATCGCCTTTATTGCTCCTTTGGCACTGAAAATTTGGTCTAATTCGGCTTGGAATGAGACGTGGTGGAGTTGCCACAAGTCTAGCCGATCGGTTTTCAATCTTTTGAGCGATCGCTCTAAGTCTCTCCACGCGCCGTCTCTGTCTCTGGCGGCGGTTTTTGTGGCTAGGAATAGGCGCGATCGATATGGTGGCAAAACTTTGCCTAAGTTTTCTTCGCTGGGCCCGTAGTCGGCTGCCGTGTCAAAATAGCGAATGCCTACTTCGATCGCGCGTTCAATTTGCGCCGCTGCTTCTGCTTCTCTTCCCGGCTGCGACAGCGGTGTTTGTCCGGCCCCCCCCAAACCGAAAATCGGCACTTTCACGCCGGTGTTGCCTAACAGTCGTTCTGGCATTTTTACTGTGGCGGCCGCCTTGTTATTAGGTGCGGCTGCGATTTCCCGATCCTGCTGTTCGATCGCCTTAGCACCTGCAATGCCGCTGGCAACAGCTATACTGCTCAATATAAAATTGCGGCGAGTCTTTTTGCGGGTCATTGTTTCCGTCTCCTCAGAATATGTGAGTAGAATTTAACCGCGTTTGTGAGAACACAATAAATAGATTGTTACTGCAAATTGGATAAATTTCCCCCTCTCCGAGGGAGGAGATGGCAGGGGAAAAATTATCTATGTGCCGATCGACTATTGGTCAATTATCCATGCGCGAATCAGTTCGTTTATCTGTTCTGGTACTTCGTCGTGGGGACAGTGACCAGCTTTGATAAAGTGTTCTGTTAACTGCGGATAGTGTTTGCGAAATTTGGCGCTTCTTTCTGCGGAATTCATCCACGGATCGCCTTCTCCCCACAGCATTAGCAACGGGCAGGTTAATTGACTAAGTAATACGTCAATTTTTTCGCCTTGGGGTGTTCGGAATACGGAAGCGAATACTTTGGGGGCACCGGGATCGCAGGAGGGAAGGTATATTTCTTCTACTAATTGGTCTGTGACCGCGCTTTGGTCGAGATAAACTTTTTCTAGGGTTTTCCGAATTGTCGATCGCTGGCGCACGTACTGGAACAGCAGAAAACTTGCCCAATCTTGCTGAAATAAAGTTTTAGCTACTGCAGATATGGCTTTTTGCAAGGGCGGGGCTTCGGGTGCGGGCTGCGGTTCGCTGAAGGGGCCGGCGCTGTTGATTAATATGAGTCCGGCTGCTGATTCGGGGCGCTGGGCTGCTACACACAAGGCGGCGTAGCCTCCGAGGGAGTTGCCGGCTAGTACGGCGGGCCGGCCGATGATGTTGGTGATAAAATCGTGGAGTTGGTCGCGCCAGAGGTCGCCGCTGTACTGCAATTCTGGTTTTGCCGATCGCCCGAATCCGAGCAGGTCGATCGCCCACACTTCAAAGTCTTTGCTCAGGCCGCTGATATTTTTGCGCCAGTGGTCTGTGGAGGCTCCAAAACCGTGAATTAACAGCAGGGGAGGGCGTTCTGGATGCCGATCGCTGGATCGAACGTAGTATACTGAATGCCCCCGCCACTGCCAGTAGTTTAACATATTTACCATTTTTCAATACTTTCAGGCTCTAGTTGACCAATTTCTATCAACACTCTAGCAAAAGGGATGTTTTTGGGGTGTTTCAGCCCTTACCGTGACCCATTTACCTACCCCAGTGTCTCTTACCTGACACTCGCTTACAAGCGAACTCTTCTATCAATCTTCTATCCTACCTTGACTGTTCTACCTTGCTTTTTTTAATC
This sequence comes from Microcoleus sp. D2_18a_D3, assembly GCF_036702455.1. NCBI lineage: Bacteria > Bacillati > Cyanobacteriota > Cyanophyceae > Oscillatoriales > Microcoleaceae > Microcoleus > Microcoleus sp. D2_18a_D3. The sequence goes on along the minus strand of NZ_JAUBTK010000036.1, from coordinate 74 downwards.
TAGCCGCCTACTGTAGGCGGCTACGCCTTAGAATGCTATCCCGTCCTCTGTCGTGTCAAATGATTTCTCATTTA